>JAEYNS010000329.1 GCA_023412435.1 Actinomycetes bacterium
CGGCAACATCTTCCAGCAGCTCTACCAGTTCACCGACGCCGCCGTGGTGGGGCAGTACCTCGGCGTGGACGCGCTGGCCGCGGTGGGGTCCACGGGGAGCGTGGTCTTCCTGCTGCTCGGGTTCACCTTCGGACTGGCCGGCGGCCTGGCGATCCCGGTGGCGCGCGCCTTCGGTGCCGGCGACCTGGCCGCGATGCGACGGCACGTGGCGATCGGGGTTGGTGTCTCGGCGGTGGTCGCCATCGTCCTCACCACAGTGGGAACACTGGGCGCCCGTCCCCTGCTGCAGCTGCTGCAGACCCCCCCGGAGCTGCTCCCCGACGCCACCACGTTCCTCACCATCACCTGCTGGGGCGCTCCGGTCTGCATGGCCTTCAACTTCCTGGCCGCGGTGATCCGTGCCCTCGGCGACAGCCGGACCCCGCTGGTCTTCCTGATCATCTCCTGTGTGCTCAACGCGGGGCTGGTCGTGCTGTTCGTCGGCAGCCTCGGGGTGGGGGTCGCCGGCGCGGCCTGGGCGACGGTGATCGCCCAGTTCGTCTCGGTGCTGCTGTGCCTGTTTCTGGTGGCGCGCCGGATGCCGCAACTGCACCTGGGCCGGTTCGACTGGACGCCGCTGGAAGGCGAGGTCGGCGAGACCGCCCGCCCCGGGCTGGCGATGGGGTTCCAGATGTCGGTGATCGCTGTCGGTGCCGTCGTGCTGCAGTCGGCGATCAACCAACTCGGCGCCGACGCGGTGGCGGCGACGACCGCCGCCCTGCGGGTCGACCAGCTCGCGGTGGCGCCGCTGAGTTCCTTCGGGTTGGCGCTGAGCACCTTCGTGGCGCAGAACCGGGGTGCGGGGCAGTGGGCGCGGATTCGCACCGGGGTGCTCCACACCAGTCTGCTCACGTGGGCCGTCGCGTTGGCACTGGGCGGGCTGATCGTCGGCTTCGGGACGCCGATCGTCACCTTGTTCGTCGGCCCGGGCGAGACGGTGGTGGTGGAGCTCGCCCACCAGTACCTGATCGTCCAGGGAGCGCTGTACCCCCTGCTGGCCAGCCTCTTCGTGCTGCGCTACGCCATCCAGGGGCTGGGCGCCACCGCGGTCCCCACCATCGCAGGGTTCATGGAGCTGGCCTTCCGGGCGGGGGCGGGCCTGCTGCTGGTGGGACCGCTGGGCTTCCTCGGGGTCGCGCTGGCGGCGCCGCTGGCCTGGCTCGGCGCGCTCCTGCCCGTCCTGGTCTCCTGGATCGGGCGGCGGCACGAACTGCTGCGCCTGGAGGAGATGCCTGCGGTGGCCCGGACCGGTTCCGACGCGCGGCCTGTTCCCGTGACCTGAGCATTCCATCGATTCCGCTGTGAAGCGGCCCGTGACCTGCCTAGGATGTCGCCATCATCGACGCGGGCTGGGGGGCGGTGCGAGATGGTCGTGCGGGGGATGCTCGTCCTTGTCGGGACAGGGCTGGGGGCTAATGCCATCTGGCTGCTGGTGACTGCGAATCTGAACACCGGGGTGGTGATGCAGTCGGCGGTCGCTGTGCTGCTGGTCGCCTTCGGCTGCTCAGCCCGGCTGTCGGGCTCGCGCTGGGTGAGCCTTCCCGCGATCGGGTTGGCCGCGGTCGTGGCGATCACGTCGATCTTCCTCGCCCTGTTCGGGATCTCGGACGACGCCGACTACCGCGAGGACGCGCTGGTGGTGCTGGGCGCAGCCGTCCATGGCGGGACGGTGTCGCCGTCCCTCGCGCAACGCCTCGACATCGCCGCCGACTACCACGAGCGGAACCCGGGCGCCCTGCTGGTGGTCACCGGTGGCCAGGGATTCCAGGAGAACCTGCCCGAGGCCGTTGCGGCGAAGCGGTACCTCCTCCAGCACGGCGTCCCGGCCGGGTCGATAGTGGTCGAGGACAGGTCCACCTCGACGGCGGAGAACTTCCGCTTCGCCAAGAAGCTCCTCGACAACAGGTTGCGGCCGGGCTACCGGATCGCCTTCGTCACCAACGAGTACCACGTGTGGCGGGCGGCGCGGACGGCGGCGCGGGAGGGGTTGGATGCCAGCCACCTGCACTCCGCGACCCGCTGGTACATGGTGCCTTCCAGCTATCTCAGGGAGAGCATCGCCCTGGTCGTGAGCCGGGCGGACTGACCGGTTCGACGCCGCCCCCAGCCGACCCTTGGGGAAGATTGCCACCGGTGCCGCCGGTGGGCGGGCGCGGCGTGGCCGCCTAGCATGCCTTCATCTGCTCCCTGGTAAGCCCGGGAGCCCTCCCTGGCAGGGGGTGATCATGGCCCCACCGGACGGCAGGGTCTTCCTCAGCTACCGCCGGCAGGAGACGGCCTGGCCGGCCCGCCAGCTCCACGAGGCGCTGCGGGAACGCTTCGGGGTGTCGCAGGTCGTCAAGGACGTCGACGCCACCGGCGATGATCCCGCCGGGCGGATCAGATCGGTGGTCGGATCCTGCCGGGTGCTGCTGGCCATGATCGGCCCGCAGTGGCTGCAGGTCGCCGAGCAGGACGAGAGCCGCAGGACAACGGCCGACGACGCCGTGCGCCTGGAGATCGCGACAGCCCTGAGCCGCGGCGTGCCGGTGGTGCCCCTCCTCGTCGACGGGGCGCGGATGCCGAAGGCCAGCGAGCTGCCCCCCGACCTGGCCGGCCTCACCCAGCGGGAGCCGATCGAGCTCGACCCGTCCGGTGTCGCCCTCGAACGGGTGCTCCAGACCCTGGAGGACGTCCTGGCCGAGACAGCGACCACCGCGGAGTCGCCGGAGTCCGTCGCCGCGGCTGCTGACGCCGATCCCACCACCTCCGAAGCGGACGAGCCACTCCCTGAGCCGGTCGCCGAGCCCGCGGAGCCGCTGGACGAGTTCGCGGAGCCGGTGGCCGAGCTGCCGGAGGCTCCGGTGGTGGAACCGCGTGAGCCTGTGGTGGAGGAGGCGCCTGAACCGGTGGTGGTGGAACCGCCTGAACCGGTGGTGGTGGAACCGCCTGAGCCTGTGGTGGTGGAACCGCCTGAGCCTGTGGTGGTGGAACCGCCTGA
>JAEYNS010000350.1 GCA_023412435.1 Actinomycetes bacterium
GGACGAACACCGCGTCAGCGGTGTGAGGAGTAGACGACGACCGCGACGCCGCGCCAGCGGCGGCAAGGGAGGAGTCTCGACAAGACCGGCGTCAGCCGGTCTCGGAATAAAAGCGGCCGAGGAACTCGGTCCGGAAGGCGGCGAAGTCGCCGGTCTCGATGGCGGTCCTGATCTCGTCCACCAGCCGGACGGTGAACCGCTCGTTGTGGATGGTGCACAGCGTCGAGGCGAGCATCTCCTTGGCCTTGAACAGGTGGTGCAGGTAGGCCCTCGTGTAGTGCGCGCAGGTGTAGCAGTCGCAGGACTCGTCGATCGGCCCGAAGTTGCGGCGGTTGGCCGCGGTCACCACGTTGAACCGGCCGGACGCGGTGTACAGGGCGCCGTTGCGTGCCACCCGGGACGGCATCACGCAGTCGAAGGTGTCCGCGCCGGCTTCGATGGCGGCGAAGAAGTCGTCCGGCTCGGAGATCCCCAGCAGGTGTCGTGGCTTGTCGAACGGCAGTTCCTCGGTCACCCAGCCGACGATGGTGCCCAGGTTCTCCTTCTCGAGCGCACCGCCGATGCCGAAGCCGTCGAAGCCGCGTCCGTCGACCTCCAGGTCAGCGAGCGCGCGGGCCGCCTGACGTCGCAGGTCCTCGTACTGAGCTCCCTGGACGACGCCGAACAGCGCCTGGTACGGCCTGGCCGCCCGGTCGGCGGTCAGCCGTTGGTGCTCGGCCAGGCAGCGCACCGCCCAGGCGTGGGTCCGCTCCACGGACCGCTCCTGGTAGGCCCTGGTGTTCATCAGGGTGGTGAGCTCGTCGAAGGCGAACATGATGTCGGCGCCGAGCTCGTGCTGGATCCGCATCGACACCTCGGGGGTGAACCGGTGCAGGTCGCCGTTGAGGTGGGAGCGGAAGGTGACCCCGTCGTCGTCGACGTGGGCGAGCCTGGTCTTGCCCTCCGCGATGACGTCGTCGCTGGTCACCCCGACGGTGTCCATAGCCAGCACCTTCTTGAACCCCACCCCGAGGCTCATCACCTGGAAACCGCCGGAGTCGGTGAAGGTGGGGCCTGCCCAGTTCATGAACGCGCCCAGCCCGCCTGCCTCGTCGACGATGTCCGAGCCGGGCTGCAGGTACAGGTGATAGGCGTTCGCCAGAACGGCCTGGGCACCGACCGCGGCGACGGCCTCGGGCAGGACGGCCTTGACTGTCGCCTTGGTGCCGACGGCGATGAATGCGGGCGTCCGGATCTCGCCGTGCGGGGTGTGGATCACCCCCGTCCGCCCCACCCCGTCGGGCAGGACAGCGCGCGGCTCGAACCGGAAGGGCTCCGGCGCCCGCGGTGCGTCGGCGCCGGCCGGCTCAGCCGGAGGCACGGGCGCCGAGGGCCTGGCGCTGGGCGAGCGCCACCACGCCCGCCGTCGAGGTCCGCAGCACGGTGTCGGCGATCAGCACCACCTTGCCGCCGGCGGCGCGGAAGGTCTCGACCTCACGATCGCTGAGCCCGCCCTCGGGGCCGACGATGAACATGATCTCGCCCTCACCGGGGATCTCGAGCCCGGCCAGCGGGTCGGTGGCGGTCTCGTGCAGGATGACGGTCAGCGCCGTCTGGGCGATCCGCAGCGCGAGCTCGGCGGTGGTCAGCGGCGCGCTCACCGTCGGGACCCGGAACCGGCGCGACTGCTTGGCCGCCTCCCTGGCGGTGGCCCGCCACTTGGTCAGCCCGCGCTCCACCCGGTCCGGCGTCCACCGCACCACCGAGCGCTCGGCCTGCCAGGGCAGGATCTCGTCCACTCCGAGTTCGGTGAGCAGCTCGACGGCCAATTGCGCCCTGTCACCCTTGGGCAGGGCCTGCACGGCGACGTAGGTGACCGGCCCGGCGGGCTGGTGCACCACCTCCGCCACCTCGATGACGACCTTCTGCTTGCCCACCTCGACCACGGGCCCGCGGACGGCGGTGCCGGCACCGTCACTGATCCACAGCACCTCCCCGGTGCGGATCCGCCGGACCTGGGCGGCGTGACGTCCATCGTCCCCGCCGAGGGTCACCCGTTCGCCGGGCTGGGGGTCGTCGAGCAGGGAGAGGAACAGCGGCTCGGTCACGAGAAGGTCTCCTTCAGCCAGCCGAGGACGCCGCCCTTGTGACGGTCGGCGGCCACCTCGGGACGACTCTCGTCGCGCAGGTCGGCGAACCGGCGCAGCAGTTCCCGCTGCTCATCATCGAGTCTGGTCGGGGTCTGCACCAGCAGGGTGACCCCCAGCTCGCCCCGGCCACCGCCGCGCAGCCGGGGCACGCCACGACCGGGAACGGCGATCCGGGTGCCGGACTGGGTGCCGGCCGGGATCGGCACCGACACCGTGGCATCGGCCTCGTCGAGATCATCGCGTTCCGCCTCGAGCGTGGCCAGGGTGATCTCCGTGCCGAGCGCGGCGGCGGTCATCGGCACCTTCACCACCACCTCGAGGTCGTCGCCGTTGCGCCGGAAGACCTCGTGCGCGGAGACGGTGAGCTCGACGTACAGGTCGCCGGCCGGGCCGCCGCCGGGGCCGACCTCGCCCTGGGAATCGAGGTGGATCCGGTTGCCGGTGCTCACCCCGGCCGGGATCTTGACGTTGATGGTCCGGCTGCTGCGGACCCGTCCCTCACCGGAGCACTCCCCGCACGGGTCGGGGATGATCGTGCCGTACCCACGGCAGGCCGGGCAGGTCTGCGAGGTGCGGATGTCACCGAGGAAGGATCGCTGCACCTGGGTGACCTCGCCCTGGCCGTGGCAGGTGCTGCAGGTGACCGGCGAGCTGCCGGGGTTGGCGCCACCGCCGTTGCACCGGGGGCAGACCACCGCGGTGTCCACCCGCAGCGGCTTGGTCACCCCGAAGGCGGCCTCGGCCAGGGTGAGGCCGAGCCGGACCAGGGCGTCCTGGCCCTTGCGGATCCGGGAACGCGGGCCTCGGCTGGTGGCCTGGGCGCCGAACATCGCGTCCACGAGGTTGGTGAAGTCGTAGGTGCCGCCCGGGAAGCCGAAACCGCCGAACCCACCACCGGCGCTGCCCAGCGGGTCACCGCCGCGGTCGTAGACCGACCGCTTGTGGGGATCGTGCAGGACCTCGTAGGCCTCCCCGATCTGCTTGAACCTCTCCGCGGCGTCGGGTGCGTCGGCCACGTCGGGGTGGTACTTCATGGCCAGCCTGCGGTAGGCCTTCTTGATCTGCTCGGAACTGGCGTCCCGCGGAACCCCCAGCACCTCGTAGTAGTCAGTGCTCACACTCATCCTTCATCCAGGAACCGCCCGACGTACCGGGCCACCGCGCGGACCGCGGCGATCGTCGACGGGTAGTCCATCCGCGTCGGACCGACGATACCCAAGGTCGCCCACGACTCCGGGGCGCTGCCGTACGCGCTGGCCACCACCGAGGTGGTCTGCAGCGACTCGTACGGGTTCTCGTGCCCGATCCGCACCATCACCTCGTCGGCGCTGGCTGCCTCGCCGAGCAGCCGGAGCAGCACCACCTGCTCCTCGAGTGCCTCGAGCACGGGCTTGACGGTGGTCTCGAACTGGTCGGAGAAGCGGGTCAGGTTCGGGACGCCGCCGACCACCACCCGTCCGGACTGCTGGCCGCCGAGGATGTCGAGCAGCGCGGAGACCACGACGGCACCGAGCTGAAGCAGGTCAGGCGGCAGCTCGTCGGTCAGGCCGCGCAAGGTGGTGGTGGCCCGGCCCGGGGCCAGGCCGACGAGCGCGGCGTTCAGCCTGCCACGCAGATCGCCGATCGCCTCGGCGGACGCCCCCGCGGTGTCGATGGAGCGCTGCTCCACCCGTCCCACCGAGGTCACAAGGATAACCAGCGCCCGGTCACCGCCCAGGTCGACGAGTTCGACGTGCCGGATCGAGGAGCCGAGCTCGATCGGGTACTGCACGATCGCCACCTGGTGCGTGATCTGGGCGAGCAGCCGGACGGTGCGGCGCACCACGTCGTCGATGTCGAGGGCGCCGGCCATGAAGGTCTCGATCGCGCGCCGCTCAGCCCCCGACAGCGGCTTGACCGCCCCGAGCCGGTCCACGAACAACCGGTAGCCCTTGTCAGTGGGGATCCGGCCGGCGGAGGTGTGCGGCTGCGTGATGTAGCCCTCCTCCTCCAGCACCGCCATGTCGTTGCGGACGGTGGCCGGGGAGACGTCCAGCTGGTACCGCTCGACGAGGGCCTTGGAGCCGACCGGTTCCCGCATGGAGACGTAGTCGGTCACGATGGCGCGAAGGATTGCCAACTTCCGATCGTCGAGCATGGCGCCTCCCGCTTCGTCGTTGGCACTCGTAGGGGTCGAGTGCCAGTCTACCGTGTCCGGACGCCGGTCAGGAGCACGACGGGGCCGTGCGCGGACGTTACGTCCCGTGCCACTCCGTTATCGTGAACGCCATGTCCGACCTCCAACCCGAGTCGTTCCGTCCGCTGGCTGACGGCGTGTACGTCGCCGTCGCGGAGCCGGCCGCGGTGAACATCGGTCTGGTCGTCGGCGAGACCGGCGCCCTCGTCGTCGACACCGGCTCCTCCCCCGCCCAGGGGGTGGCGATCCGCCGGGCCGCAGAGGCGGTGGCCGGCGTCCCGGTGACCGCCGTCGTGGTCACCCACTGGCACTGGGACCACTGGTTCGGGCTGGCAGGCTTCGCAGGCGTGCCCAGCTACGGGCACGAGACCCTCGCCGGACGGTTGCAGGACCCCGGCCTGCCCGCCCTCGGCACGGAGCACGGGCTTGCGGACGGCGACCTGGTGGCCCCGAGCCATCCGCTCGCGCTGGCCCGGGTGGTCGACCTGGGCGGGCGCCGGGTCGAACTCGTCCATTTCGGACGGGGGCACACCGACGGCGACGTGGTGGCGATCGTCCCCGACGCGAATCTGGTCTTCGCCGGCGACCTGCTCGAACAGTCCGGGCCACCGGCCTTCGGCGAGGACTGTCACCTCAAGGACTGGCCCAGCGCGCTGGACGGCGTGCTCGGCCTGATCGACGAGGACACCGTCATCGTGCCCGGGCACGGCGACCCGGTGGACAGGATGTTCGCCTTCGACCAGCGGGCCCGGATCTCCGGCCTGTACGGGCAGGTCGAGCACCTGGTCCGCCGCGGGGTGAAGCCCGACGCCGCCTACGAGACCGGCGAATGGCCGTTCGACGAGGAGGTGGTCAGGTCGGTGCTGCCCTTGGCCTACGCCCAGCTGGCCGCAGTCGGGCTGGTGCCACGCACCCAGTTGCCGTTGGTGTAGGCCTACCCGCCGGCCTTGCGCCGGAACTCGCGGCCACCGCCCTGGCGTCCGCGGGCGTGCGGGCCCTTCTCCTTGTGATGGCCATCCTCGCCGACCGCAGTCTCGTGGCCGGCCTGCTTCTTGGCGAGCGCTTCGAGCATCTTGGCCTTGAGGTCGTCGTTGTCGGTCATGGGCCCACTGTGCCATTCCCCGGGGGCCGCGTCGAGTGTCACCGGCTGGCAGCCAGCGCGTCGCGCACCCTCGGCCAGATCGCCGGGTCCATCACCGCGATCAGTCGGCGTCCGATCACCCCCGGCCGGTACCGCACCCCCTCGTCGCTGGCCATCCGGCCACCGAACTCGGTGATCATCAGCCCGCCCGGCAGGTGGTCCCAGGGGAACATCGAGCGGTAGGTGAGGAAGTCCACCTCGCCGGCGATCAGCTTGGGGTAGTCGATCCCGCACGACCCCCACGAGCGCCGCACCTCCAGCGGGCACGGGTCGTCGGCCCGCAGCGGCACGTAGGTGGCGCCCAACGGCACCTCGCGGGTGGGCGGCGCCGGCACCACCGGCTCGCCGTTGCAGAAGACGCCCGCGCCGCGCTCGGCCACATAGAGCCGGCGGTGGACCGGCTGCCAGATCCAGGCCCTGACCGTCTCTCCCGCCCTGACCTGTGCCAGCATCACGGCGAAATCGGGCGAGCCACGGGAGAAGTTGCGGGTGCCGTCCACCGGGTCGATGACCCAGGCGCGTTCGGCGGTCGGCAGCGCGTCCAGTCGGTCCGGGTCGGCGAAGACCCCCTCCTCGCCCACCACCAGCGCGCCGGGGTCGGCCAGGGTGAGGATCTTGACCAGTTCGGTCTCGGCCTCCCGGTCGGCGATGGTGACCAGGTCACCTGGCTGCTTCTCCTCCACCTCACCTTCGCGCAGGGCGCCGAAGCGGGGCAGGATCACCCGCTCGGCGACCTCACGGAGCCGGTCCGAGACCCAGTCGGTATCCACTCAGGATTCCCCCTCGTCGGCGGTCACGAAGTCGATCAACCGCTCCACCTCGCGGGGCAGCGCGGGATCGACGTCGCGCCAGGTCCGGACCCGGCCGAGCAGCCACTGCCAGGTCGCCGCCAGGTCGGCCTGGTTGCGTGCCGGACGTCCCAGCGCGCGGCTCAGGCCCGCCTTGTAGTCCTCGCCGCGCGGCACCGCCGGCCAGGCCGGCAGCCCGGCCAGTTCGGGGCGGATCGCTGCCCAGATGTCGATGAAGGGGTGGCCGGTGACCAGGACGTGCGGCGAGGCGACCTGTTGCACGATCCGGGTCTCCTTGGTACCGCTGATCAGGTGGTCGACGAGGACGCCGAGCCGCCGGCCCGGGGCGGGGTCGAACTCGGCCACGATCCCCGGCAGGTCGTCGATCCCGCCCAGGTACTCCACCACGACGCCTTCGACCCGCAGGTCGTCGCCCCAGATCCGCTCGACCAGTTCGGCGTCGTGCCTGCCCTCGACATAGATCCGCGAGGCGCGGGCCACCCTCGCCCCGGCGGCAGGCGCCACCCGGGAACCGGACGCGGTGTGCGTCGGGCCCGCGGGCGCGGTGCGCTTGGGGAGCACCAGAGCGACCGGCTGGCCGTCCACCCAGAACCCGGGTCCGAGCGGGAAGCTGCGCCGCGCGCCGCGGCGGTCCTCCAGCACCACCAGCCCGTTCTCCCACCGCACGATCGCCCCGACGAAGCCGGAGGTGGGCTCCTCCACGACGAGGCCGACCGCCACGGGGGTCTCCACCGATGGACGGCGCTGCGCCTGCTGCCAGCCGGGCGCCAGCACGTCGCGGGTGTAGCGGGTCACCGGGCAACCCTAAGTCCGGCGGCAGTTGCCCCTGCGCCGCGAGGCACAGGGTGAGATTCGCTAGGCTCGCGCCATGCGCGCTGTGGTGGCCCGAGAGGCGGGCGGTCCCGAGGTACTCCACGTCATCGAGCTCGACGATCCACTGCCGGGTCCGGGGCAACTGCTCGTGCGGGTCGCCGCTGCGGGGGTGAACTTCATCGATACCTACCGCCGTTCCGGCGTCTACCCGATCGCCTTCCCGCACACCGTCGGCACCGAGGGCGCCGGCGAGGTGGTCGGGCTCGGTGACGACGTCAGCGGGTTCGCGATCGGCGACCTGGTGTCCTGGGACAACGCGCCCGGCTCCTACGCCGAGCAGGTGCTCGTTCCGGCGGGGAACGCCGTCCGGCTGCCGGCAGGCACCGACCCCGTCACGGCCGGCGCGCTGCCGCTGCAGGGCATGACTGCCCACTACCTGGTCACGTCCACGTTCGAGGTCGGGCCGGGCCACGACGTGCTGCTGCACGCCGGCGCCGGCGGGGTCGGGCTGCTGCTCACCCAGCTCGCGGTCGCGCGCGGTGCACGGGTGATCACCACCGTCGGGTCGGCGGCCAAGGCCGACCTGTCCAGGGCGGCGGGCGCGACCCACGTCATCGACTACTCCACCTTGGGCGACATCGCCACCGAGCTGCCCCCGTTGGTGAAGGACCTGACCGGCGGCGCCGGCGTCCACGTCGTCTACGACGGTGTGGGGAAGTCGACCTTCGACGCGTCCCTGGCCTCGCTGCGCCGCCGCGGCATGCTGGTGCTGTTCGGCGGGGCCTCGGGGCAGGTGCCGCCGTTCGACATCCAGCGGCTCAATGCCGGCGGGTCGCTGTTCCTCACCCGTCCCACGCTCGCCCACCACCTCGCAACTCGCGAGGAGCTGGAGTGGCGGATGTCGGATCTGCTGGCGGCGGTGGCCGACGGCAGCCTCAAGCTGCGCGTCGGGGCTACCTTCCCGCTCGCCCGGGCCGCCGACGCGCACCGCGCGCTGGAGGGCAGGCAGACCACCGGCAAGGTGGTCCTGCTGCCCTGACCAGGGCGGGGCGGCTCAGGCCGCGCCGAGGTAGGCCCGCCGCACCCTGTCGTCGCGCAGCAGGTTGCGTCCGGAGTCGGTGAACGCGATGGTCCCCACCTCGAGGACGTAGCCGCGGTCGGCCAGCGACAGCGCCGCCTGGGCGTTCTGCTCGACGAGCAGGATGGTGACCCCTTCGGACTGCAGTTCCCGGATGGTGCGCATGATCGTCTGGGTCATGATCGGTGACAGCCCCATCGAGGGCTCGTCCAGCATCAGCATCTTGGGACGGCTCATCATGGCGCGCCCGATCGCCAGCATCTGCTGCTCGCCCCCGGAGAACAGGCCTGCGGGCTCGTGCCGGCGCTCCCCGAGCACCTGGAACAGGTCGTAGACCCTCGCCATGTCGGCCTTGATCCCCGCGTGGTCCTTGCGGGAGTACGAGCCGAGCTTGAGATTGTCCTCCACCGACATCCTGCGGAACAGCCGCCGTCCCTCGGGCGAGTGCGCGATCCCCCGTTCGACCACCTGGTGGGCGGGCAGGGTGTCGATCCGGCTGCCCTCGAACCAGATCTCTCCCGCGGCCGGCTTCAGCAGTGACGAGATGGTGCGCAGGGTGGTCGACTTGCCGGCCCCGTTGGTACCCAGGAGGGTGACGATCTCGCCCTTCTCGACGGTGAACGAGATGCCCTTCACCGCCGTGACCCGGCCGTAGGAGACGACCAGGTCCTTGATCTCAAGCATCGCTGCCCTCCCCGTCGTCGACCAGTTCCGGTGAGCCGAGATAGGCCTCGATCACGCGCGGGTCGGTCTGCACCTGCGTGGCGCTGCCCTCGATCAGGACCTGCCCGCGGACCAGGCAGCACACCCTGTCGCACAGGTTGAAGATGAACTTCATGTCGTGCTCGATGACGACGATCGCCATCCCGAGGTCGCGGATCCGGAAGATCAGGTCCTCGGCCTGCCGGGTCTCCTGCGGGTTCATGCCGGCGGTGGGTTCGTCCAGCAGCAGCAGCTTCGGATCGGTGGCCAGCGCCCGGGCGATCTCCAGCCGCCGCTGGTCGCCGTAGGAGAGGTTGCGCGACAGGTGGTCCCCCGCCGAGCCCAGCCCGACGAACTCCAGCAGGTCCCTGGCCTTCTCGGTGGACTCCACCTCCTCATGGCGGTGCCGCGGCAGCCGCAGGACGGCGTCCACCGCGTTCGCCTTCGTCCGGGTGTACATGCCCACCATGACGTTCTCCAGCGCTGTCATGTTGTGGAACAGCCGGATGTTCTGGAAGGTGCGCGCCATACCGGCCCTGACGACGTGGCGCGACCGCGGCGGCAACGGCGCCCCGTCGAACCACACCACTCCCGAACTGGGTCGGTAGAGGCCGGTGAGGCAGTTGAAGAAGGTGGTCTTGCCGGCCCCGTTCGGCCCGATCAGGCCCACGATCTCCCCGGTGTGCACCTGCAGGCTGACATCGCTGACCGCCTTGAGGCCGCCGAACTGCATGGTGACGTCGCGGGCGTCCAGCAGCAGGCCGCTGGCCGGCTCGGCAGCGCCGACCGGATCAGGCATCGCCATCACGCGTCTCCCTTCGGATCGGGGTTGTAGTGGGCCTGGTGCAGGATCAGCTCCTCCTCGATCTCCTCGGCCAGGTCCTCGTCGTCGGCGTGGAACTCCAACTGGCGGCGCTCGTCGGCGATGATGCCCTCCGGACGGAACTGCATCATGAACACCATCAGCAGGCCGAACAGCAACAGCCGGTAGTCGGAGAAGAAGCGCAGCTTCTCGGGCAGCACCTTCAGGATCGTGGCGCCGATCAGGACGCCCATCACCGTTCCCATGCCGCCCAGGACGACGGCCGCCACGAGGAAGGCCGACTCGAGGAAGACGTACTGCTCGGGCACCACCGAGGTATCCATGTGGGCCTTCACAGTGCCAGCCACGCCCGCCAGGAAGGCACCGCCGGCGAAGGCCAGCAGCTTCAGCGCGAACGTGTTGACGCCCATCGCCTCGGCGGCGAGCTCATCCTCCCGGATGGCCACCCAGCCACGGCCGATCCGGGACCGGTTCAGGTTGGTGAAGACCAGAATGATGAACGCCAGCACCAGCAGCATCAGCCAGAAGTAGTTCGCGAACCGGCCCGTCTCGATGCCGAAGAAGTGCTGCGGCTGGCCGAAGTCGAAGCCGAAGAAGTTCAGGTTCGGGATCCCGGGGATGCCATTGGGGCCGTTGGTCAGGTCCGGGCCGTCGTTGCCGTCGAGGTTGCGCATCGCCAGCCGGAAGATCTCGCCGAAGGCAAGGGTCACGATGGCGAGGTAGTCGCCGGAGACCCGCAGTGTCGGCGAGCCGATCAGCAGGCCGAGCAGGGCCGCCACCGTTCCTGCGATCAGCACCGTGACGATGAACGGCGGGCTCCAGTTGATCGTTGAGAAGGCCGACTCCGACAGCATCGCAGCGGTGAACGCGCCGGCGCCGAGGAAGGCGATGTAGCCGAGGTCGAGCAGACCGACCAGGCCGATCACGATGTTGAGGCCGAGCGCGGTCGCGGCGAACACCAGCACCTGCGCGGCGATCGACATGTTGGCGTCCGAGCCGCCCTGGGTGAACGGGAACGCGAAGGCAGCCACGAAGGCCGAGAACACCAGCACCCGCTTGTTCAGCGACACTGCTGTCGCGTACCAGCCGAAGACCCCCCACTCCTTGAGGGTGAGGACGATGACGACGATCAGCGCGACGAAGAGGAAGAACTCTCCGGCGCCCTCCAGAGACAGCATGTACACCGCGGCGAACAGAATGGCGGCCAGGCCGACGGCGATGGCCAGCACCTGCGCCCACTGCGGCGTCCGGACGCGGCCGAGGCTCGGCTCGGGCGACTCGGGCAGCACGAGACTCGCCACCGCGGCGACCGCGGCGCCGGCCAGCGCCAGCCACACTCCTGGCTCGGTGTTCACCAGACCGCCGGACTCCAGCGCGATCGCCACGACGGCCAGGACCGCAGCAGCCGCGGCGCCGATGGCCGCCGTGCGGGCAGCACTGTTCCAGGCCACCACTCGTGCCCACCGCCTCAGCCGGGACCTGCCCAGCAGCGGCACGAGGAACAGGGCCGCTCCGGCCAGGCCGAGCGCCAGGAAGTGCCATTGCAGCGGCGAGGGCGCGGCCCAGTAGGTCATGTCGTCGAGCGCCTGCCGGCGGTACGCCCAGGGCAGGAACACCGACCCGGCGACCAGCAGCAGCCCGGCCGCGCCGGCGATTCGGGCCGGCACCTGCAGCTGCTGAAGCCGCTGGTCGGAGAACGGGAGCTTGATCATGCCCGATCCACCACCCTCGCGCCGAGCAGGCCCTGGGGACGGAAGACCAGCACGAGAATCAGCAGGACGAAGGCCCAGACGTCCTTCCAGGCCGAGCCGCCGAACTGGCCGGGCACGTAGGAGGTCGCCATCGACTCGGCGACGCCGAGCACGAGCCCCCCGACGACGGCCCCGTTGATGTTCCCGATCCCGCCCAGCACCGCGGCGGTGAACGCCTTGAGGCCGGCAAGGAAGCCCATCCGGAAGTCGATGTTGGAGTAGCGCAAGCCGTGCGCCACCCCGGCGATCGCCGCCAGGCCGGCGCCGACGGCGAACGCGGCGACGATCGTCTTGTCGACGTTGATGCCCATCAGCCGGGCCACGTCAGGATCCTGCGAGGTCGCGACCATCGCCCGGCCGGTCCGCGTCCGGTTCACGAAGAACCACAGGAACACGGTGCTCAGGGCGAGCGCCCCGACGGTGAAGAGTCCCGGCATCTGGATCAGGACGCCGCCGAGCTGGATGCTCTGGCCGGAGATCCCCTCGATGGCAGGGAACGGGATGGCGCGCTTGGAGTCGGGGAAGCCGGGGATCTGGCCGTAGAAGAGCCGGATGAACTCCTGAAGGAAGACCGAGACGCCGATCGCGGAGATCAGGGGCGCCAGTCGCGGGGCGGACCGCAGCGGCCGGTAGGCGACCCGCTCGGTCAGCAGCGCGGTGCCGACCGACACGATGACGCCGCCGAGGAGCATGAGCGGCAGAAGCACGAGCAGCGAACCGGCCACTCCCCAGTCGGTGGGCCGTCCGAGCACCATCCACACCGTGAAGGCGCCGAACGCTCCGACCATGAAGATCTCGCCGTGGGCGAAGTTGATCAGCTGCACGATCCCGTACACCACCGTGTACCCCACCGCGATCAGCGCGTACAACGAGCCCAGCGAGAGCCCGTTGATCAATTGCTGCAGGAAGAAGTCCACCCCGCCAGCACCCTCCCTCTCTTGGTCCACATCCCCCGGGCGACGCGGTTGGTGCCCTCCGCGCTGGAGGGCACCAACCGTGTCACGTCCTCACCGGTGACCCGGTCAGTCCAGGCTCACAACCTGCTCGGTCCCCCAGGCGCCGCTGGCGACCTTGTAGACCGTGATGGTGCGGGTGATGGTGTCGCCGAACTCGTCGAACTCCACCCGTCCGGACGCGCCGTCGAAGGCGACGTCGTTGGTGGCGGCGACGATCGCCTCACGCGCGGACTTGGCATCCGTCGCGTTCGGCAGGGCCACCTTCAGGGCCTCGATGATGGCGTTGGCGGCGTCGTAGGACATCGGGCCGTAGGCGGCGTAGGGCTCGGCGAAGCCCTTGGCCTCGTAGGCGGCGATGAAGTCGGCCGCCGACGGCAGCTCCTCCGGCGGCGCACCGACGGAGGTGGCGAGGTCGCCGTCGGACCCGCTACCGGCGAGTTCGATGAAGGTCGGGTCGAAGATGCCGTCGCCGCCCATCAGCGGGACGTTCAGGCCGTTGGCCTTCATCTGGTTGGACAGCGGGCCACCCGAGGGGTACTCGCCTCCGAAGTAGACGACCTCAGGGCCGGCGGTCGCGATCTTGGTGACCACGGTGGTGTAGTCGGACGCGTCGGCGTCGATCGACTCGGCCGCGACCACCTGCCCGCCACCGTCGGTGTAGGCCTTGGTGAAGGCCTCGACCAGGCCCTGGCCGTAGGTGCCCTTGTTGTGCACCGTGGCGACCTTCTTGATGCCGCTGTCCAGCAGGAACTTCGCGGCGACCGGACCCTGGACGGCGTCAGTGGTGGCGGTCCGGAAGTAGTTGGCGTTCGGCCGGCTCGGGCTGGCCGGGTCCGCGCCCTGGGTGAGCGTGGGGTTGGTGTTGGCCGGCGACACCTGGACGATCTTGGCGGCGTCCAGGATCGGGATCACGCTCTGGGCGACGCCGGAGTTCAGCGTCCCCACGACACCGACGACCTCGTCATCGGCGGCCAGCGAGGTGGCGGCGTTGGCGCCGACGTCGGGCTTGGCCTCGTCGTCCATCGGGACGAACTCCAGCGTCCAGCCGGGGATGGCGCCCGACTCGTTGGCCTGGTCGATGGCCAGCTGGACCGAGTTCCGCATGCCGGTGCCGAGGGCGGACAGGCCGCCGGACAGCGGGGCGATGAAGCCGATCTTGGCGACCTTGTTCTCCGCAGGGGCGGACGTCTCGCTCCCGCCGGCGGTCGGCGAGGCGACCGGCTCGCGAGAGCCGCAGCCGGCCAGCGCCAGCGACGCGACGAGGATCGTCGCACCCATGAGCTTGATGGATCTGTTGTTCACATGTCCTCCAATGGTGATCAGTGGCCTCCCGCCACTGGCACGGTCGGGCAAGGCTACGAGAGGCAGGCCATATAAAACCACCGTTTTGTCTCACCCTTGTTACAGCGCAGTCTCAATCGGCGGGACGTTACGAAATCGTTGTTAATCCACGGCGGTGGAATTGCCCGCTTGCGCTCGTCAGATGATGAATTCTAAATCGTTTCAGTCGAGCAGATCCCTGACGATCCCGTCTGCCAGCAAGCGTCCTGACAAGGTGAGATGCAGCCGCTCGCCGCGACGTTCGGCATGTCCGGCCTGGAGGATCGCGGGCACGCGCCGTCGTTCAGTAGGAGTGAGTATGTCCAGACCAATTCCCTCGGCGAGCCGAAGGCCCAGCAGAACTGCTTCCACGCGCTGGTCGGCGGGGGTCAGGAGCTCCCGGCCCTCGGCGGGGCTTTCCCCGACGGCCAACCGCGCCGAATAGCGTCCGGGGTGGCGCAGGTTCCACCATCGCACCCCACCGACGTGGGAGTGGGCGCCCGGCCCGATCCCCCACCAGTCGTGGCTGCGCCAGTACGCGAGGTTGTGCCGGCAGTCCTGGCCGGGCAGCGACCAGTTGCTCACCTCGTACCAGGCAAGCCCTGCGGTGGTGAGTTCCCGGTCGGCGATCGCGTAGTAGGCGGCGTGGACGT
>JAEYNS010000052.1 GCA_023412435.1 Actinomycetes bacterium
CATGTGCACCACCCGGATGCAGACCGGCGTGGGCAGGCCTCAGTTCTCGGCGGTGCTCGACTGCGCAGAGGAGGCGCGGCAGGCAGGCAAGGCGATCTGGGCCGACGGCGGGGTGCGGCATCCGCGCGACGTCGCCCTCGCGCTGGCCGCCGGGGCTGGGGCGGTGATGATCGGCTCCTGGTTCGCCGGCACTCACGAGTCGACCGGCGACCTGCTGACCGGCGCCGACGGTCGTCCCTACAAGGAGAGCTTCGGGATGGCCTCGGCTCGCGCCGTGAAGGCGCGTACCCGCAGCCAGTCCGCCTTCGACCGGGCCCGGGCGGCGCTGTTCGAGGAGGGCATCTCGTCGTCGAAGATGTACCTCGACCCGGAGCGTCCCGGCGTGGAGGACCTGCTGGACTTCATCACCTCCGGCGTCCGCAGTTCGTTCACCTACGCCGGCGCCCGCGACCTGAACGAGTTCGCCAACCTGGCGGTGGTCGGCGTCCAGTCCCGCTCCGGCTACGACGAAGGGCGCCCCCTCCGCTCCAGTTGGTGAGCCCCGATCCCCCGCGCGAGCAGCTCACCGCCAGGCCCACCTCACCTCGCCGGGCAGAGCTCACCTCGCCGGACACAGCACGCTTCACAGGGCACGGCACGGCTCGCGGGTGCGCACGTCCTTGCGTGCCCGGAGCCGCGTGCGGCGCACCGCACCCGAACTGCGCTGCCTGGCTCCCCGCCCCTTCCCCTTCGTGACCACTCAAGGTCGGTACCGGTGATTGCGATCCCACCCCCGGCCTGTGTCGACCTCCGCCCGACCGCCGGGGTCGCGCCGGAACCGCCACCGCTGCCGGTGGGCGTCATGGTGGTGGGCCCGACACAGCAGGTACCCCTCGTTGAGGTTTGTCCTGCCGCCCTGGGCGAACGGGGCGCCGCCGTGGTGCGCCTCACACCAGGCGGGTGGCCGGTCGCAGCCCGGCGCCACGCAGCCGCCGTCCATCACAGTCAGGGCGTCTCGCTGCGACCTGCTGAACAGCCGCTGGCTGCGGCCCAGATCAACAGGTACGCCCGGACCCCCGAGTACTGCCGGAAGTATCCCGTGGCTGCAGGCCAGCCTACGCAGCTGGGTGGTCGAGACCCGCTCGCCGGTACCGAGCGTCGCCGCGGCGACCGCCGACCTGAGCTTCTCCTCCTGGATGGTCACGACGATGCGGGCCGGGGTGCCGCCCGTGGTCGGCAAGCCGTCGACCGGGAGGTGCTCGACCAGCGCCAGCAGGGCCTCCCCGGCCTTGCGGTCGTACGGCTTGCCCTGCTCCGCCTCTGCCCGCACCCTCTCGACCCGGGGGCGCTGGGCCTCAGCCGCATGGGCCCGCCGTGGCGCGGCGAAGGCGTCGACGACCGTCTTCAGCATCCGCGCCTGCAGCTCGGGCAGGACGAACCTGCCCTGCCAGGTGCCGTCTCCGTTGCTCCACATCGTCAGCGAGGTCTTCGCCCGCGCGGCAGCCTCGCGCCGCTCCAGTAGAGCGTTCTCGTGGGCGTCCACAACGTCGGGCTCGTCGAACAGCTCGGTGATCCGTCGCGCCCTTGTGGCGAGATCACCCGGGGTGAGGAGAGCAGCCTCGGCAATGAGCTGCTGCTCGGCCAACCGACGCTGCTGCTCGGTGGTCGCCTCAGGGAGTTGGCGAAGCGCCGTCCCGATCACCACAGCATGGGGCTGGCTGATACGCCCCTGTGCGGCGGCCTGCTCGGCCGCCTGGGCTCCGGCGAGCGCCCGAGCCTGCCTCAGTTCACGGTGGGCTGCCGCGGGATCGCGGCCGAAGTCTCCCGCAAGAATCTGGCGTGTGTCGCGGACAGGTACCAGGCGCTCCACCGCCCGCACTGCCGCGCCGGCATGGACCTGCAGCATCGAGACGAGCTCGCGCGTCCGGGCAGCCGCAACACGAGCCTCGGCCGCAGACAGGCCCGCATAGCTGGGAAGGGGGATCTCGGCGACGGCGTCGCGCAACCGCTCCAGCCGGCTGATCAAGTCGGTGGCTTCCGCGAGCTGGGCGACCACGATGCCCCCTCCCCCAGACAGATTTCGAACTTATGTTTCATACTATCGCGGGCCGCCGACAGTTGAGGAGACATTAGGCCTTATCAGAGTCACTTTCGGGGTGACACAAGTACCCTGTGGAGAACCTCGCGGCAACGGCAAATCTGTCAGACCCGCGTGCTGGGAGAACGCGCGATCCAAAGGGAACTACTCCTGCGCCACTACTGATCTTGTCAACGCCGGTCGAACCTTGACCCCTTATCGCCGGGTGTGTTCTAGGGCGACACAGGGTCAGCATTCACCGGCGTCGAAAGATCTCACCCTTTCTGCGCAAATCCCCTGTCAGGGACACCGAGGCACGCCACAATGCCTGCATCCGAGCGCGCCGTACGCACCTGCAGAATCGGCCGCCGGGCAGAGGGGCGAGCATGGGCCACCGATGGCACCGCACACTGGCAGTCGGGCTGACACTCCTACTGTGCACGTCGGCACCCCCCGCCCAGGCGGCCGATCCACCACTCATCCCCGACCCAGGGCTGCGGGCGTGCCTCGCCGCGGCGGTAGGGGGTGACCTCACCGCTGAGAACCTGGCGGCGCTCACCAACCTGAGCTGCACAGCCATCACCACGCCGGAGGTCGCGGACCTGACCGGCGTCGAGGCCATGACGAGCCTGACGAGCGTGCGACTTCACAGCGACGTGGCACTGGACCTCAGCCCGCTCGCGGCCCTACCCGCGCTGGGCGGAGCCTCCCTCATCCTTCCCGCCACGGTCGACCTGGCCTCCTTGGCCTCGCTGCGCCACTTGTGGGGGCTCTACCTGGCCGTGACTCCCGAGCACGACCTCTCCCCCCTCGCCAGGCTCCGGCTGACCAGCCTGCTGCTCGGCGTCGACGGCACGTCGCTGCCGGCCGTCCCGGCTCTGGACGAGCCGCTGGAACTCTTCTCGGTCAGCGGTTCCGCCCTAACCAGCCTCGACGGGCTCGAGAGCGTTGTCTCCCGGTCCGGCTACTTCAACGTGCCTTCCCTCACCGACTCGTCCGCCTTCGCCGACATGGCGATCGGCAGTCTCAGCCTCACCACTGCCCAGTCCGGAATCAGCGACGCCTTGACCCGGACCCGTGGCCTGACCTCCCTCGCGCTGCACCACTCACAGATCACAGACCTCACCCCCTTGGCGGGGGCTCCGGCGTTGACCACGCTTCGGCTTACGAGCGCCCGCAACCTGACCGACCTCGGACCGGCAGGCAGCTTGCGAGGGCTCGAGGTCCTGTCCGCACCGGGCTCACAGGTCACGTCGATAGCCGCGCTGGAGGGTGCTGGCAGACTCAGGGAGCTCGACCTCAGCGGCGCCCGGATCAGCGACATCTCCGCGCTCGCCGACCTGCCCGACGGTGCAAGGGTGAACCTCACCGGCAACCGACTCCACGACTTCTCCCCGCTGGCGGGCTGGCGCGGCAACCTGAGCGCCCAGGGCCAGGAGGTCATCCTACCGGCGGCGACCGAGGACACCCCTTTCCCGATCCGGCTGTTCGACGAGGCAGGCAAGCCCCTGCAGGGCCTGCCCTTCGACAGCGACTATCGCGACGCCGAACTGCGCTACCTGTACCCGGCCCCGAACGGGAACCTGTACCTGAGCAACGCGATCGACTCCCCGACCATCACCGTCAACCTCTACCAGGAGGTCAAGGCCGGGCGCGCGTTCGGCAGCGTCAGCCGACCCGTCCTCTCGACCGCCCGACCGAGGGTGGGCAAGCGGGTCTCCGTCAGCCTGCCACCGTGGAACCCGCAGCCCACGAGCGTCAGCTACCGCTGGCTGCGCGACGGCCGCGAGATCCCCGGCGCTACCGGCAGCAGCTATGTCCCGACCGCCGCCGACCTCGGCAGCGTGCTCTGGGTGATCGGACGCGGGCGCCGCGAGGGCTACCACCCCGAGTACACCCGCCCGGTCCTGACCCACTATCCCGTCGCGAAGAGCTCCTTCTCGTCGGTGTCGGCGCCGACCGTCAAGGGCCGCCGCGCCGTCGGCAGCAAGCTGACCGCCGCCATCACCTGGCAACCCGACCCCGCGAAACTCAGCTACCAGTGGTACCGCAACGGCAGGAAGATCAGCGGTGCCACCAAGGCGAGCTACACCCTCAGAGCCTCCGACTACCGGTACCGCTTCACCGTCAAGGTCACCGCCCGCCGTGCCGGCTACCACACCCTCACCAAGACCAGCGCGAGCACCGCACGGGTAGCCAAGGGCACCCTGACCACGGCGAAGGTGACGATCAGCGGTGACCCGGGCGTGGGCAGCCGGCTGACCGCACACCGCGGCACCTGGGGACCCGGAACAGTCACTTACAGCTACCGCTGGTACCGCGACGGCAAGAGGATCAAGGGCGCCACCGCCAAGACCTACCGCCCCACCAAGGCCGATAGCGACCACACCCTCACCGTCAAGGTCACCGGCCGCAGGACCGGCTACACCACCCGCACTGTCACGTCACCGTCGGTCGACATCGCCTGAGCGCAACGGACAACGGGCCCCCACCACCCGGTGGGAGCCCGTTCTCGCGCAGCTGTTCAGTGCTGGTAGTCGCCGCGGTAGTACTCGTAGCACCAGCCGGTGACCGCCCAGGCCCCGAGGGCGAACCCGAGGATGGTCAACCACCAGCCGAACACGGGACCGAGCGCTGCCATCGTCACGATCAGGGCCGTCCAGAACGGCCAGATGCTGGCCGGCGGGAAGAAGCCGAGTTCGCCGGCGCCCTCGATGATCTCGGCGTCCTTGCGGTCCTCCAGGCGCGGGTCCATCTTGCGGGACTGGATGAACAGGTACACCGAGAGCATCGCGGTGAAGCCGAAGGTGAGGGTGAGCGCAGCCGTCCCGATCACCTCGTGCGACATGAACCAGTAGATCGGGGCCACGATCGCCATGAAGATCGCGAGGTAGGCGAAGATCTGGGTCTCCTGCTTCATCGCTGCACCTCCCGCTGCTCGTCGCCGTCGTCCGCGGCGTCCACCAGGGCCTCCTGGACGGGGTTCTCCGGGGCCTCGAGGCTGAGCCCCGGGTGGTCGCGGTCGAAGGTGGGCGACTCGGACCTGATCCGCGGCAAGCTGGTGAAGTTGAACCGCGGCGGCGGGGAGGAGGTCGACCACTCGAGGCTGCGACCCCAGCCCCACGGGTCGTCCACCTTCACCAGCGGTGCGTTCCGCGAGTTCCACACGTTCCACAGGAAGGGCAGCATGGCCACACCGAGCAGGAACGCACCGACGGTCGAGATCTGGTTCAGCAAGGTGAACCCGTCGCCCGGCAGGTAGTCGGCGATCCGCCGCGTCATGCCTTCGACCCCCAGCCAGTGCTGGACGAGGAAGGTGGTGTGGAAGCCGACGAAGGTCAGCCAGAAGTGCAGCTTGCCGACCCGCTCGTTCAGCATCCGCCCGGTGAGCTTGGGCCACCAGAAGTAGAAGCCGGCGAACATCGCGAACACCACGGTGCCGAACAGCACGTAGTGGAAGTGCGCGACCACGAAGTAGGAGTCGGAGACCTGGAAGTCCAGCGGCGGCGCCGCAAGGATGATGCCGGTCAGCCCGCCGAACAGGAAGGTGGTCAGGAAGCCGAGCGCCCACAGCATGGGCGTGTCGAAGCTGATCGACCCGCCCCACATGGTGCCGATCCAGTTGAAGAACTTCACCCCCGTGGGGACGGCGATCAAGAACGTCATGAACGAGAAGAACGGCAGGTTGACCGCGCCGGTGACGAACATGTGGTGGGCCCACACCGAGATCGACAGGGCACCGATCGCCAAGGTGGCGGCAACCAGCCCGACATAGCCGAAGACCGGCTTGCGGCTGAAGACCGGGAGCACCTCGGTGATGATGCCGAAGAACGGCAGCGCGATGATGTACACCTCGGGAGGGCCGAAGAACCAGAACAGGTGCTGCCACAGGATCGCCCCGCCGGTGGCCGGGTCGAGGATGTGCGTCCCCATCGACCGCTGTGCCTCCAGGACGAGCAGCCCTGCTGCCAGCACGGGGAAGCAGACCAGCACCATGATCGAGGTGACAAGGATGTTCCAGGTGAAGATCGGCATCCGGAACATGGTCATGCCGGGCGCGCGCATGGTCAGGATCGTGGTGATGAAGTTGACCGCGCCGAGGATGGTCGACAGGCCCATCACGTACAGGCCCATCACCCACAGGTCGCCGCCGATCCCGGGGGTGTTGATCGCGTCCGAGAGCGGGACGTAGGCGAACCAGCCGAAGCTTGCGGCGCCGTCAGGGGTGAGGAAGCCGGCGCAGGCGGTCAGCGAACCGAACAGGTAGGTCCAGTAGCTGAAGGCGTTCATCCGCGGGAAGGCCACGTCGGGCGCGCCGATCTGCAACGGCATGATCGCGTTGGCGAAGGCCGCGAACATCGGGGTCGCGAACATCAGCAGCATGATCGTGCCGTGCATGGTGAACAGCTGGTTGAAGGTCTCGTAGTGCACCAGCTGCAGGCCGGGGAAGGCGAGCTCGGCCCGCATCAACAGGGCGAGGATGCCGCCGAAGGCGAAGAACAGCAGCGACGTGACGAAGTACATGTTGCCGATCAGCTTGTGATCGGTCGTGGTGAGCAGCTTCATCGCCAGCGACCCCCACTGCCGCCGCTCGGCGATGGTCGGGGCGTCCTCGATGGTCACGCGTGCGACGCTCATCAGCCGTGCTCCCTCGTCGCGGGCACCGTCGGGACGGTGTTCGGATACTCGGGCGCGAGAACCTCGCCGACCTGGCCTGCGGCCTTCAACTCGTTGAGGTGGGCCAGGTATTCGTCCTCGCTGACCACGTGGACGTTGAACAGCATCGCCGCGTGGTAGGTGCCGCACAGCTCGGCGCACCGTCCGGTGAAGGTGCCCAGCTTGGTGGGCGTGACGTCGAACGAGTTCGGGTGGCCGGGGATGACGTCCAGCTTGAAGTAGAAGTCGGGGATCCAGAAGGAGTGGATCACGTCAGCCGAGGCCAGGTTGAACCGGACGGACCTGTCGACCGGCAGGTACAGGTCGGGCAACTGATCCATGGTGCCCTTGGTGTGGACGACCGCGCCGACTGCAGGGTTCTGCTCCTCCATGTAGCTGAAGGTCCACGACCACTTCTGGCCGATCACGTTGACGGTGTGGTCGGGCGCGTCCTCCTTGGCGAGCACGCCGTTCTGGGCCTGCACCGTGTAGAAGAACAGCACCCCCACGATCAGGAACGGGACCAGGGTGTAGAGCAGCTCCATCGGCAGGTTGTAGCGCGATTGCCGCGGAATGTGGTCGGCGGC
>JAEYNS010000069.1 GCA_023412435.1 Actinomycetes bacterium
GTCCGGGACGGCGTCCGGAGTGGTGCAGCGGGCGGCGAGGTCTTCGGTGGTGAGCGGACCCACCGACCGCAGCACGTCGGTCAGCTCGTCGGCGTCCCTGGCCCGGCGTCCCTCGGCCAGGTGCTGCAGTTCCGCTTCGGTGCGGGTGAGCGCGTCCGGGTCGAGCAGGTCGGACAGCGCCAGGCCCTCGGCGGTGCCCAGCAGGTCGGCCAGGAGCGACGGGTCGAGTGCCAGCGCAGCCGCTCTGCGCTCGGCGAGCGGCGAGTCGCCCTCGTAGAGGAACTGGGCGACGTACCCGAACAGCAGCGACGCGGCGAACGGCGAGGCCCGCGGGGTGTCGACGACCACCGTGGTGATCCGCCGGGAGCGGACCCCCTCCAGCACCTCGACCAGCGCCGGGACATCGAACACGTCGGTGACGCACTCGCGCACCGCCTCGAGCACGATCGGGAAGCTGGGGTACTGGCTGGCGACCTCGAGCAGCTGGGCAGACCGCTGCCGCTGCTGCCACAGCGCCTGGCGCCGGTCGGGCCTGCGGCGGGGCAGCAGGAGCGCCCGCCCCGCACACTCCCGGAACCGGGACGCGAACAGCGCCGAGCCGCCGAGCTGGGCGGTGACGGCCTGGGCGATGTCCTGGGGGTCGGGGAACAGCAGCTCGAGGAGCTCCTCGCGGGCCAGGCCGCCGCGCTCCGGTCCGGCCTCCCCGGCATACCACTCGGTGTCGGGAAGCCGGAAGACCAGGCCGTCGTCGGCGTGCATCGCCTGGACGTCGACGCCGTACCGCTCCCTCAGCCGGGCCGCCACCACCAGCGCCCACGGGGCGTGCACCGGCGAGCCGAACGGGGAGTGCACCACCACCTGCCAGTCGCCCAGCTCGTCGCGGAACCGCTCGATGACGAGCTGCCGGTCGGTCGGCAGCTTGCCGGTTGCCTCGGCCTGCTCGGCGAGGTAGCCGACGAGGTTGTCGGTGGCCCACTCGTCGAGGCCTGCCCGGGCCACCCGGGCCCGCGCCTTCTCCTTGCCGAGTGCCGCCACCTCGCGGACGAAGCCCCCCAGGGCTCGTCCCAGCTCTGCCGGGCGGCCGAGGGTGTCGCCCTTCCAGAACGGCAGCCGCGCCGGCAGCCCGGGCGCCGGGGTGACCAGCACCCGGTCGTGCGTGATCTGCTCGATCCGCCAGCTGCTGGTGCCGAGCGCGAAGATGTCGCCGACCCGCGACTCGTACACCATCTCCTCGTCGAGCTCGCCGACCCGCCGGCCGTCGCCCTCGCCGGCGAGGAAGACCCCGTACAGGCCGCGGTCGGGGATCGTGCCGCCGCTGGTGACGGCCAGCCGCTGGGCATTGCGGCGCCCGGTGAGCGTGCCGGCCGCCCTGTCCCAGACCAGGCGGGGCCGCAGCTCGGCGAACTCGTCGGAGGGGTACCGGCCGCTCAGCATGTCGAGGACGGATTCCAGCACGGCGTCGGTGAGCCCGGTGAACGGCGCTGCCCGTCGGACCAGGGCGGCGAGGTCGGCGACCGGCCAGACGTCCATCGCCACCATCGCGACCACCTGCTGGGCCAGCACGTCGAGCGGGTTGGCGGGGACGCGGAGCGCCTCGATCGCGCCGGCTCGCATGCGTTCGACGGTGACCGCCGTCTGCACCAGGTCGCCGCGGAACTTCGGGAACAGCACCCCGTGCGAGACCGCGCCGACCTGGTGGCCGGCCCGGCCCACCCGCTGCAGGCCGGACGCCACCGAGGGGGGCGCCTCGACCTGGACCACCAGGTCGACGGCCCCCATGTCGATGCCGAGCTCGAGGCTCGAGGTGGCGACGACGGCCGGCAGCCGTCCCGACTTCAGCTCCTCCTCGATCAGCGCGCGCTGCTCGCGGCTCACCGAGCCGTGGTGGGCCCTGGCGACCACGGCGGGAGCACCCCGTGAGGCTCCGGGGTGGGTGCGCCCGGCGTCGGGGTCGGGACGGGTCTGCCCGGCCTGGCCCATCACCTGCGCCGGCGGCCGGTCGCGGTTGGGCCGGTACAGCCGCTCGAAGCCGCCGCCGCCCACCCCGTCCGGCGCCTCGCCGGTGGTTCGCTCCCACCACAGCTCGTTCAGCCGGGCGGTGAGGCGTTCGGCCAGTCGGCGCGAGTTGGCGAACACCAAGGTGGAGCGGTGGTCCATCACGAGGTCGAGGATCCGCTCCTCGACGTGCGGCCAGACCGACGTGCGCTGGGGGTCGGAGGTGGCGGGGCCCGCCAGGTCGCCGGTGGGCTCGCCGATCGCAGCCAGGTCGGGCACCGGAACCACGACGTCCAGTTGCCACCGCTTCTCGCTCGGCGGGGCCACGACGTCGACGGGGCGGCCGCCGGCCAGGAACCGGGCCACCTCGTCGACCGGACGGACGGTGGCCGACAGCCCGATCCGCTGCGCCGGCTGCGGCAGCAGCGCGTCCAGCCTTTCCAGACTGAGCGCGAGGTGCGCGCCGCGCTTGGTGCCGGCCACGGCGTGGACCTCGTCGACGATCACCGTCTCGATCCCTCGCAGCGCCTCGCGTGCTGCCGAGGTGAGCAGCAGGAACAAGGACTCGGGGGTGGTGATCAGGATGTCGGGCGGGGTGCGGGCGAAGGACCTCCGCTGCTCGGCGGGGGTGTCTCCGGAGCGCACCCCGACGGTGATGTCGGGGCGCGGCAGGTCGAGGCGTTGGGCGGCGTGGCCGATCCCCACCAGCGGAGCGCGCAGGTTCCGTTCGACGTCGACGGCGAGGGCCTTGAGCGGTGAGATGTAGAGCACCCGGCAGCGGGTGGCGGGGTTCTCGGCGGGGGCGGACGCCAGCCGGTCGAGAGCCCACAGGAAGGCCGCCAGGGTCTTGCCCGAGCCGGTGGGGGCCACCACCAGCG
>JAEYNS010000075.1 GCA_023412435.1 Actinomycetes bacterium
GCTCCCGCGGGATGCCGGCCCCCACCTCGCCCGCCTTCCGTGAGGCGGCCGTCCGGATCACCGCGGCGCTCGCCGAACGCTATGGACGTCACCCGGCCGTGGCGCTGTGGCACGTCCACAACGAGTACGGCGCCCCCGTGGGCCACGACTACTCCCGGCACGCGCTGGTCGCCTTCCGGCGCTGGCTGGGTCAACGGTACGGCGATCTGGACGCGTTCAACGCCGCCTGGGGCACCCGGTTCTGGGGCCAGCGCTACCTGGCCTGGGACGAGGTCGGGCTGCCCGCCGCCAGCCCCACGGTGGTCAACCCGGCGCAGATGCTCGACTTCGCGCGCTTCAGCGACGACATGCTGCGGGAGTGCTTCCGCGCCGAGCGGGACGTCATCCGGCAGCACTCCGACGCGCCGGTCACCACCAACTTCATGGCCGCCACGCACCCGGGCACCGACCTGTGGCGCTGGGCGCGCGAGGTCGACATCGTCTCCAACGACAACTACCTGGTCGCCGAGAACCCGCGCAACCAGGTCGGGCTGGCGATGGCTGCCGACCTCACCCGTTCGGTGGCCGGCGGGCGCCCGTGGATGCTGCTCGAGCACTCCTCGTCAGCGGTCAGCTGGCAGCCCCGCAACATCGCCAAGCGGCCTGGCGAGGAGGCGCGCAACGCCTTCAGCCACCTCGGACGCGGGGCCGACGCCATCATGTTCTTCCAGTGGCGGGCCTCCCGCTTCGGGGCGGAGAAGTTCCACTCGGCGATGCTGCCGCACGCCGGGACGGACTCCCGGGTGTGGCGCGAGGTGGTCGACCTCGGGGCCCGGCTGGGCCGGCTCGGGAACCTGCGCGGGTCCCGCGTCCGCGCCGACGTGGCGATCCTGTGGGACTACGAGGCGTTCTGGGCCCAGGACCTGGAGTGGCGGCCCAGCATCGACGCCCAGCACCGCGAACGGATCGACACCTTCTACGACCGGCTGTGGCGCGACGGCATCACCGTCGACTTCGCCCACCCCGGGCAGGACCTGTCCGGCTACAAGCTGGTCCTCGCGCCGTCCCTCTACCTGCTGACGGCCGCCGATGCGGCGAACCTCACCCGCTACGTCGAGGACGGCGGCACCCTCCTGGTCGGCTTCTTCTCCGGCATCGTCGACGAGCACGACGCAATCCACCCGGGGGGCTTCATGGCGCCACTGCGCGAGGCGCTCGGCGTCTGGGTCGAGGAGTTCCTCCCGCTGCGGGAACACGAGTCGGTGCCGCTGGACGGCCCCGGCGAGCTTCCTCGGGCGGGCACCCGCTGGGCCGACCACCTGCGGCTGGACGGCGCCGAGGTGGTGGCGAGCTACCTCGACGGGCCCCTGCCCGGCGGAGCGGCGATCACCCGTCACCGGCACGGCGCCGGTCACGGCTGGTACCTGTCGACCGCCCTGGACGTGGACGGGCTGGCACCCCTGCTGGACCTGGTCTACGCCGACGCCGGCGTGGCGCCGTCCGGGCTGCCGGAGGACGTCGAGGTGATCACCCGCCACGGCCGCGGCCACCGCTACGTGGTCGCGATCAACCACGCCGACCAGGAGGTCACCGTCGAACTCGGCGCCTCCCACGAACTGGCCACCGACACCCCGGTCGGGCCGTCGGTGACCCTGCCGGCCGGCGGGGTTCGGGTGCTGCGCGGCTAGTCCTGAAACCCGGACGGGTCTCCTGCCCCGACCCGGGTCACCTCCGGCTCGTCGCCGGAGAGGTCGATGATCGTGGTGAGTTCGCGTCCGGCATCGCCGGAGTCGAGCACCGCGTCCAGCACCGCCCCGAGCTCGTCAAGGACCTCCCAGCCTTCGACCATCGGGTCCTCCTGGCCGGGCAGGATCAGCGACGTGGACATCAGCGGACCGATCTCGCGCAGTACGGCGAGCGCGGTGGTGTGGTCGGGGACCCGCACCCCGACCGTCTTCTTCTTCGGGTGCAGCATCACCTTCGGCGCCTCACGGGTGGCCTTGAGGATGAACGTGTAGGGGCCCGGGGTGTGCGCCTTCACCGCGCGGAACACGTCGTTGTCCATCTGCACGAACTGGCCCAGCTGGGCGAACTCCGAGCAGACCAGGGTGAAGTGGTGGTTCGGGCCGAGCTCACGGATGGCGCGGATCCGCCGCAAGCCTTCGGCGTTGCCGAGCTTGGTGCCCAGCGCGTAGCCGGAGTCGGTGGGGTACGCGACCAGCCCGCCGCCGTTCAGGATCTCCACCACCTGCGCGATCGCCCGCGGCTGCGGGTTGGCCGGATGCACGTCGAAGTACTTCGCCATGAGGTCACCATAGACGAGCAGCGGGGCCCGTCCCGGGTCTGCGCCGCTAAGGTCGGACCATGCCGATCCTGTCCCTCACCGAAGCCGAGCTGCGGACCCGTCACAGCCTGAAATGGCGGATGTACGAGCCCGACGTCCTGCCGTTGTGGGTGGCCGAGATGGACGTTGCGCTGCACCCCGCAGTCCGCGAGGCGCTGGCGGCGGCCGCAGACCGGGGCGACACCGGCTACCCCTTCGGTCACGCGTACGCCGATGCGTTCATCGCGATGGCGGCCGACGTCTGGGGGCTCGAGCTCGACCGTGACCGGCAGGTCCGGCAGGCCGGCGACGTCATGAACAGCATCCTCGCCGTGCTCTCGACGACCACGTCCGTCGGCGACAAGGTGGTGATCAATCCACCGGTCTATCCGCCGTTCCGGCAGGTGATCACCGGCTACGGACGCAAGATCGTCGAGGTGCCGCTCACCGAGGCGGGCCGGCTCGACCTGCCCGCACTGGCGGAGGTCCTCGCCGGACGGCCGGCGGCCTACCTGCTGTGCTCGCCGCACAACCCGACCGGCACCGTCCATACCGCCGAGGAGTTGACCGCGGTGGCGAGCCTGTGCGCCGAGCACGGCGTCCAGCTCGTGGTGGATGAGATCCACGCCCGGGTGGTCGACCCGGAGGTGCGCTTCACCTCGGTGCTCGGCGTCCCCGGCGGCGAGAAGGCGATCGTCGCGACGTCCGCCGGCAAGGCGTGGAACCTGGCCGCCTTCAAGGCCGGCCTGATCATCGGCGGGGACGAGACCGAGCCGGTGCTGCGGCACCTGCCCCCGCTCGCCCTCCAGGCGATGGGCCACTGGGCTGCGATCGCGCACACCGCGGCGATGCGGCACGCCCAGGGCTGGGTGGACGAGCTCTCGGCCGAGATCGCTGCCAACAAGGACCTCCTCGCCCGTCGACTCGCCGAGGACCTGCCGTCCGCGGGCTACCGGCGTGGCGAAGGCACCTACCTGGCCTGGGTCGACTGCACCGGCCTCGGGCTGGGCAACCCGGTGCAGGCCTTCCGCGACCAGGGCCGGGTCGCCTTCTCCCCCGGCGCCAGCTTCTCCTCGGGCCACCGGCAGTGGGTACGCATCAACCTGGCCACCAGCCCGGAGATCCTCTCGGCGGCGCTCGACCGGATGGCCGCGACGGTCGCCGGTCAGCCGGCCTGAAGTTCAGCGGTCGCGCTGCCTGAGGCGGCCAGCGACTCGATGCCGATCAGGCTGAGGAAGACGGTGTTGACGCTGCCCTGCGTCCGCACCTGCACGGCGCCGCCGACCAGCAGCACCTCACCGGTCAGCTCCGGGTAGCCGGCCAGCACCTGCTCGGCAGCGTGGAGGGCGTCCGCCAGGCGAGGTTCGACACCGGCCAGCCGGGCCGTCGCAGTGGCGTCCGCCGCGGCCCTGGCGGCGAGCGCGGCGGCGGTCTCGGCTCGCCGGACCGACCGGGCCTGCGCGCCCCCGTCCCCCACCAGGCCGCACACCAGCAGCAGGGCGAGCACCGCGACGGCGACGAACACCGACAACGCCTGGCCGCGCTGGTCGCGCATGGTGGCCTCCCGGGGTGGGGTGGCCACCATTGTGCACCCGCCGATGCGCACCTGCACCGGTCATCCACAGGGCTTCCGGGTCGCCGCCGGGCAGCGGCGGGACGCGGCCTGACAGTAGGCTGGGACCGTCGTTCGTCCCCCTACCGATAGGAACTCCCCGATGGTCCAGAAAGTCGCCATCCTCACTGCCGGCGGTTTCGCGCCCTGCTTGTCGTCCGCGATCGGCGGCCTGATCGAGCGCTACACCGAACTGGCGCCCGAGGTGGAGATCATCGCCTACAAGAACGGCTACCAGGGCCTGCTCACTGGCGACTTCCTGCCTGTCACCCCCGTGGTGCGCGAGAACGCCGCCCTGCTCCACCGCTACGGCGGTTCCCCGATCGGCAACTCCCGGGTGAAGCTCACCAATGCCAAGGACCTGGTCAAGCGCGGTCTGGTCGCCGAGGGCGAGAACCCGCTGAAGGTCGCTGCCGACCGGCTGGTCGCCGACGGTGTCGACGTCCTGCACACGATCGGCGGTGACGACACCAACACCACCGCCGCCGACCTGGCCGCCTACCTGGCCGAGCACGACTACGGCCTGACCGTGGTGGGGCTGCCGAAGACCATCGACAACGACGTCTTCCCGATCAAGCAGTCCCTCGGCGCGGACACCGCCGCCGAGATGGGCGCCCGGTTCGCCAAGAACGTGCTCGCCGAGCACAACGCCGGCACCCGCATCCTGATCGTTCACGAGGTGATGGGACGCAACTGCGGCTGGCTCACCGCCGCCACCGCCGACAAGTACCACGCCTGGATCAAGGAACAGCAGTGGCTGCCCGAGATCGGTCTGGACTCCAAGGCGTGGGACGTGCACGGCATCTTCGTGCCCGAGGCCGTCATCGACATCAAGGCGGAGGCGCAGCGCCTGCTCAAGGTGATGGACGAGGTCGGCTGCGTCAACATCTTCCTCTCCGAGGGTGCCGGGATCGCCGACATCGTCGCCGAGATGGAGGCCGCCGGCCAGGAGGTCGCCCGGGACGCGTTCGGCCACATCCGGCTGGAGCGGATCAACCCGGGCAACTGGTTCGCCAAGCAGTTCTCCGAGATGCTGAAGTCCGGCAAGGTGCTGGTGCAGAAGTCCGGCTACTACTCGCGCTCAGCGGCCGCCAACGAGTTCGACCTGAAGCTGATCAAGTCGATGACCGACCTCGCGGTCGACTCCGCCCTGGCGGGCAAGGCCGGCGTCATCGGCCACGACGAGGACAACAACGACGAACTCAGCGTGATCGCGTTCGACCGGATCGCCGGCGGCAAGCCGTTCGACATCTCCCAGCAGTGGTACCTCGACCTGCTCGCCGACATCGGCCAGCCGGCCCCCGTCCCCGCCGCTCCCGCCGAGCACTGACCGGCGGACTGCCGCCGAACCCTCCCCAACGCGCCGTGCGCTCCCTCCCTGAGGGAG
>JAEYNS010000087.1 GCA_023412435.1 Actinomycetes bacterium
GTCTTGTCGCCTTCGGTGCCGGACGCGACCTCGCCGCGGCCCGCAACGCCCTGCCCACGTTCACCGACGCCCTGCGGGTGGCGCGCGACGCCGACCGGATCGGGCAGGTCAGGGTGCTGGACGAGGCCGAGCGCGGCTTCATCGAGAACTGGGAGGCCGAGGCCTACCGCAAGGCGGTGGCGGCGTCCACCACCACGGGCCGGCTGGACGGCAAGGTGGTGATGATCACCGGTGCCGCGCAGGGCTTCGGGCTCGGCATCGCCCGGGAACTCATCACCCAGGGCGCGTCCCTGATCCTCGCCGACCTCAATCTTGACGGCGCCCGACGCCACGCCGAGGCGATGTGCGCCCAGCACGGGCAGGGCAGGGCGGCAGCAGTCCGGATCGACGTCTCCGACGAGCAGTCCTGCCTGTCGGCGGTCGCCGAGGCAGTCGGACTCTACGGCGGCGTCGACGTGTTCATCTCGAACGCCGGCGTGCTGCGGGCGGAGTCGGTGTTCACCCAGCCGGTGGCCGACTTCGACCTGGTCACCAACGTCAACTACCGCGGCTACTTCCTGTGCGTCCGGGCGGTCGCGCCGGTCATGGCAGCCCAGCATGAGGCGCGTCCCGACGCCTGGTTCGACATCATCGAGATCAACTCCAAGTCCGGCCTGACCGGCTCGAAGGCGAACTTCGCCTACGCCGGGTCCAAGTTCGGCGGCATCGGGCTGACCCAGTCCTTCGCCCTCGAACTGGTCACCTCGGGCATCAAGGTCAACGCGGTCTGCCCCGGCAACTTCCTCGACGGCCCGCTGTGGTCCGACCCCGAGCGCGGGCTGTTCGTGCAGTACCTGCGCGCGGGGAAGGTGCCGGGCGCCACCACCATCGAGGAGGTCCGCCGGCACTACGAGAGGCAGGTCCCGATGGGCCGCGGCTGCTTCCCGTCCGACCTCGCGAAGGCCATCTACTACATCGTCGACCAGGATTATGAGACCGGCCAGGCGGTGCCCGTCACCGGCGGCCAGAACATGCTCAACTAGCCCCCGGCCACCCGGCCGCCAGACAGCTCCCGAGCCCCAGCTGCCCTACCCGGGGCTCACCGAAACACCGGAGGATGAGGTGTCCGCTTTCCCCGCGACCCAGCACGCGATCCAGTTCACTGGCAAGGACCGGTTCGTCACCAACACCGCCAAGCCGGTGGACGAGATCGGGCCCACCCAGTTGCTGCTGCAGGTGGAGGCCTGCGGCATCTGCTTCTCCGACACCAAGCTGCTGCACGCCTTCGCCGACCACCCCCGCAAGCTGCCGGTCGTCGCAGGGCTCTCCGCCGAGATCCTCGCCGAGGTGCCCGGCTACCACCCCGACGCCGAGCCGACGGTGCCCGGGCACGAGCCGGTGGCACGGGTGGTCGCCGTCGGTGACGAGGTGACCCACTTCACCGTGGGGGAGCGGGTTCTGGTCCAGGCAGACTGGCGCCACCTGCCGACCCCCGCCTCCAACGGCGCCTTCGGCTACAACTTCGACGGCGCGCTGCAGGAGTACGTGGTGGTCGACGAGCGGATCGTCGTCCATGAGGGCGAGGAGTTCATGCTGCGGGTCTCCGACCGCCCGACCGCCGCCCAGGTGGCGCTCGTCGAGCCGTGGTCGACGGTGGAGGCGTCCTACTCGCGCACCGAGCGCAACACGCTCAAGCCGGGCGGCCGCCTGCTCGTGGTCGCCGACAGCGGCGTCGTCCCGTCCGGTCTGGAGCCGCTGCTGGCCGCCGCCCGTCCCGCGACCATCACGGTGATCGGCGCCGAGGCGTCCCTCGTCGACGCGGCGGCCGTACCCGGGCTGCTGGACGACGTGGCGCCCGGTGTGGACGACATCGTCTACTTCGGCTGCGACGCCGCCACCATCGAGCGGCTCAGCGCGCTGCTCGGCGCCCGCAGCCTGCTGTGCACGGTGCTGGGCGGGAAGGTGATCGAGCGCAGGGTGCAGCTCGACGTCGGTCGCGTCCACTACGACTTCGTCCGCTACATCGGCACCTCGGGCAGCGACCCTGCCGAGGCCTACGCCAGCGTCCCCGCGAACGGCGAGATCCGTCCCCACGACAAGGTGGCGATCATCGGCGCCGCCGGCCCGATGGGCCTGATGCACACTGTCCGGACCATCTCGCTGGGCCTGGCCGGCGTGGTCGTGGACGCCGCCGACGTCAACGACGAGCGGCTCGCCCACCTGGCCACGGTGGCCGGCCCGACCGCGACCGAGCGCGGCGTGCCGCTGCGGGTGGTGAACTCGGTGACCTCGCCGCTGGAGCCCGGCTACACCTACCTCACCTGCCTGGTGCCGGTGCCCGCCCTGCTCAGCCAGGCCGTCGACCTGGCCGCGGACGGCGCCATCGTGAACGCCTTCGCCGGCTTCCCGGCCGGCACGCTGGCTGAACTCGACCTGCAGGGGATCATCGAGCGCCATGTCTTCCTGCTGGGCACCTCCGGCTCGGAGATGAGCGACATGCGCAGTCTGCTCGACAAGCTGGAGAGCGGTGCGCTCGACACCTCGATCTCGCTCGACGCGGTCTGCGGCATGGCCGGCTTCGCCGACGCCATCGACGCGGTGAACAACCGGACCTCCGGCGGCAAGATCATGGTCTACCCGCAGCTGCACGACCTCGGCCTGGTCCGGCTCTGCGACCTGGCCGACACGCTGCCCGAGGTGGCCGCCGCGATGGTGGACGGCCGCTGGACGCCGGCCGCCGAGGCCGCGCTGCTCGCCACCGCCCAGCGGTAGCCCGTCCCGGCCGGGATCGCCGCTGCTGGGCGGTCCCGGCGGGGTCAGCCGGCCGTGGTCGGGGAGGCGGGGATGTCGACTGTGCCGCCGATGGAGCGGATCTCGTCGCGCAGCCGGGCCATCCGCTCGTCCAGTTCGGCGGCGATCTGCGCGGCGTCGTCGAGTTCGGCGACCAGATGCTCGGGCAGTTCCTGCCGGTACTTGTAGAACAGCTTGTGCTCGACGCTGGCCCAGAAGTCCATGGCGATGGTCCGGATCTGGATCTCGACGAAGACCAGCTCGGTGTGGTCGGACAGGAACACCGGCACCTGGATGATCAGGTGCAGCGACCGGTAGCCGTTCGGCTTGGGGTTGGCGATGTAGTCCTTGGTCTGCACCAGGGTGACATCCGGCTGCTTGGTCAGCATGGACGCGATCCAGTAGACGTCGGACTCGAAGCTGCAGGTGATCCGGATCCCTGCGATGTCACGCACCCGGGCCCTGACGGCCGGGATCGTGGGTTCGCAACCGTACCTGACCACCTTCGCGATCAGGCTCTCGGGCGACTTCAGCCGCGACCTGATGTGCTCGATCGGGCTGTAGGCGTGGGTGTTCTCGAACTCCTGGCGCAGGATGTTGACCTTGGTGAGCACCTCCTCGATCCCGAACTGGTAGTAGAGCCGGAACCTGGTGAACTCCTCCCGCAGCTGCCGCCACTGGCTCGCCAGCGCATCGATGCTGCCGGGAGCGAGGCCGGCGGACTCCGCCAGCCGACCCGCGAGGAGTTCCTCCGGCGCGGGCGCACGCACCACCTCGGTCGTGGTCTGGTTGACAGGCAACAGGCCTCCTCGAAGGACGCTTCGGCAGGCCGGCCGGCAGGGGCGCCGTCGACCCGGATGCCTTCGATGGTACCCGCGAGGATCAGCCGGCCGCTCGTCGCACCAGGTCACCGATCCGCTTCTCATCGGCCTGGGTCAGCTTGGTGAGCGCGTAGGCGGTGGGCCACATCGAGCCGTCGTCGAGCGCCGCCAGGTCGTTGAACCCGAGCGTTGAGTACCGGGTGTCGAACTTGCTGGCAGGCTGGAAGAAGAGCACCACCTTCCCGCCGCGGGCATAGGACGGCATGCCGTACCACAGCTTGGGTGCAAGATCGGGAGCGCTCTGCCGCACGATCGCGTGGATCCGCTCGGCGATCGTCCGCTCCGCCTCCGGCAGTTCGGCAACCCGGGCCAGCAGTTCCTGCTCGGGATCCACCTTGGGACCGCGCTTCGACGCGCGCACCTCCTTGGCGCGCTCCTTCATCGCCGCGCGCTC
>JAEYNS010000122.1 GCA_023412435.1 Actinomycetes bacterium
GTGCGGCGGCGCTACGCCGCCGCCGACCAGCGGTCCGCCGATGCCCTGGACACCGACCTCTTCGGTGGTGGCACCAGCGGTCGCAGGGCCAGGTTGACCGCCGACCAGGCCGAGCACATCCGGATCCTGCTGCTCGGCACCCGGGCGGAGGCATCCCGCTGGTTCTTCGAGGAGGACGCGCGTCGCAACCGGATCGCTGCCGAGGCGATCGAACTGCACGAACTCCTGTCGAAGAAGCTGGACGACGAACGGCTCGAGCGCGTGATGACGCTGCATCGGCGTCCCGTGGCCGAGATCGACATCCTCGACGCCTGCTACGAGCAGCGGTACGGTCGCGGGACCCTGGCGGGGGAGTTCGGCGTCCGGCTGGGCCCCGAGGGCTTGACGCGGATGCGGATGACTCAGCTCCGACTGGGCCACATCCCGCAGGCCGACGCGGTCGCGATTGAGATCAAGCGCCGCCAGATCGAGGAGCTGAACCGGCAGGACGCGGAGGAGAAGGCGCGCAAGGCGCAACTCGGCGGCCAGGTCATCGGCCTCTTCGCGACGACCTCGGGGGTCGACGCCTACCTCGCGGACAAGCGCCGCAAGGAACGCCTCAAGCTTACCGGCGATATCCAGTCGATAATCGAGCAGAACAAGCGTGAGGCGCTGGCCGACCCGGCCAACGACGCCAAGCAGGCAGGCGACGCGATCGCGGCGCGGCTGGGGACGATCCTGGGGCAACAGGCCGGCGAACCCGGAGAGACGCTGGGCTCCAGACTGGCCACCACGCTCCAGCCGGCGTCCTACAGCGCGATAGCGGCCGCGCTCGACCCGCGGGCCAACGCAGGGGACCTGCTGGTGAACTCGGCCGCCGCCAGGCTTGTCGAGCTGGAGGCGAACGGCACAACGAACTACCGGGCGATCGAGGCGATCCTGCGGTCCTTCCGGGCGCTCGCCCAGCGCGACATTCTGGCCCGGGTGCGGGATCCTGACGTCGCGCTCCCCGAGAAGCAGGCGCTGGCCGATGCCGGTCAACGCGCCGTGGACCAGCTCTCGCACCTGTACGTCGACGCCTTCGTCGAGGCCTACAACCGGATGGCGGCACCCAAGGGACGGACCTACGCCCAGATCGTCGCCTCGGCGTCCGAGGCGAACGCCAGCCACCTGGAGAGCCTGCGCTACGGCGGCGGCGAGACGTCGCCACTGGGCGAACTGGACCATGCCATCGCGACCAGGGACGTCGACGCGCTGAAGCGGGTGCTCGCCGCCGAACCGAACGGCGAGCGGATCGCGCAGCTGATCGGGAGCTACAACAGCCTCGGGCGGAACCGCAACTTCTACCGGCAGGTGTTCGGGGGCATCGGCGACGCCGTCCTCACCGCCGAGCAGGCGGTGAAGGCGGGCTCGACGAAGTTCACCGGCGGCATGGTGGCCGGGCGCGACGCCGCCCTGGTAGGTGAACTGCTCGCCAAGCCCGGGGTGGGTGGGCCCAGGACCGCCGGCGAGAGCGTGTTCGGACCCGGCTACGACGAGGTGAGCTGGATGGTTTCCGGCGGACGGGCCGAGTACGGCGCCACGATGCTCCACCGGGGCACGATCCGGAAGATCGGCGAATGGACCGGCGACCCGGAGACCAAGAAGCTGATGGCCGGCTCGCTGGACCGGCTGACCGAACTGCAGCGCCAGTGGGAGTCGGCCACCGACCCGGTCGAGAAGCGCCACCTGTTCCTGGAGATCCGCAAGACCCGAGCCACCCTCACCGGCGACGCCGACGCCTACGAGAAGGAGACCGAGGCCATCCTCGACCAGATCCGGTCGGCGGTCAGCTTCGCGGTCTCGATCGCCCTCGCGGTGGCTCTCCCCGGAGTCGGCGCCGGGCTCGGGTTCCTGCAGGCGACCGCGCTGAACATCGCGGCGAACGTGGCGACGAACGTCCTGATCAAGGGAGACAGGTACGGCTGGGACGACCTCAAGGCGGATGTGCTCGGCGGCGCCCTCAGCGCCGGTGGGGCCAAGCTCGGCGAGGCCCTGCTCGGCAAGGTAGTGCTGAAGATCGCCGGACCGGTGGCCCGCGGGACAGGGGAAGCCGCCGAGAAGGCGGGCATCAAGACGGTGCTCGCCGGCCAGGCGGCCCGGCTCACCAGCCAGGGCGAGAAGATAGCGATCGAGGTGGCGGAGGTCGAGAGCCGGCTGGCCGGACGCGCGCTGGCCGTCAAGGGCGCCACGGAGATCGGGAACTTCTTCGGGGGCATGTACGGCGGAAAGCTGTACACCGGTGACTTCGGGCTGACCATGACCGAGCTGCTGCAGGGACTCGCCGGGACCGCTGCAGGCAAGTACGGTGAGCGCCGGGCTCAGGCCAGGCGCAGGACTCCACGCCCAGCCGAGGAAGGCTCGGGGTCAGGGCGCCCCGCACCCGAACCCTCGCCGCCGGTACCTGCGAGGGCGGGCGACGAGCGGCTTCCCCTCGTCGAGGGCGGCTCTGCCCCTCGGCGTGACGCGGGCGAAACGGCCGAGCCGCCACGGTCCCAGCCCACCGGGCCGGGCGCCACTGGCCAGTCGACCGGCGGGAGCGCGACCACGTCCGCGCAACACCCGGCGGGCGACGTCGTCGAGGTTCGTTATCACTACGCCGAGGAACGGTATCCGCCGATCGGCACCGGCCCCACCGCGAACCCACCGGCCTACCGGGGACGGGCGGGCTACGACGCCGTACGGATCGTCGAGGGCGACGTGCGCTACCAGGAACTCGTGATCAAGCTCCATCTCGACCCCGGGTCGGGCGTCACCCAGCCCGACCTGCAGCGGATCCAGCTGGACGTCCTTCAGGGCGTGCAGGGGATCTACAACGATCCGCAGCACCAGCTGCTCAACGGCGACACGCTGCGGGTCCGGGTCGAGTTCACCAGCAACCCGCTGGAAGCGCATGCCATCGTCGATGTCGGCCCGGCCGGAGGCGGCCGTCGCGCCGACCAGTTCAACTGGCAGGTCGGCGACGACCCGATGATCCACGCCCACGAGATCGGCCACCATCTGGGGCTGCCGGACGAGTACGTGGAGAGCGCCTTCGAGCCGCGGCCCTCCACCAGCCGGGACCGCCCCGGGGCACCCGGGGTGAGAGATGACCGCAGCATCATGGGCGGGTACTACGAGCGCCTGCGCGACGTGATCGACCCGGGTGCGCGGCTGCGGGAGCGTCACCTCGCCGAGATCGGCGACGCCATCGCCGAGCAGCGGCTGCGCAACCAGCTGCAGGCGCGCGGCGTCGATCTCACCCCGGGTGCTGTCGACCACAGCCCCCTGCGTCGCGACGACTACGACACGATCGGGCCCCGGGGCGAACTCGAGGTACGCCCCGCCAACGTGAGCGACGCCAGCCTGCCGATCCTCGAGCAGCGGCTCATGATGCTCCGCTACCAGGCCGCCCGATTCGGCGTCGCCGCGGACGCCTACTTCCACCCCGACGCTCCCTGGCAGGCCAGGCGCCTCGCCCGGGCGATCCTGGGCGAGGACCACGTCCACATCGATCCCGACGCGCCCGCACCGCCCACGACCCAGGCGAGCGGGCCGCCGGGTGGGGGGAGCCGGCCGGCCGCCCCGGTCAGCATCATGGGCGCCGCCCAGTCACCAAAGGTGACGGGGGCGACGACCAATCCCGACGGTGCGATCCGGTCGATCGCCCAGGCCCACGAGATCGCCCGCCGCCACGGCGTCGACATCCCCGACGACGTGATCTTCCAGGTGACGATCGGCAAGCACCGCTTCATCGAGGAGGGTGCCCTCGCCCAGTACTTCAGAAGGCAGGGTGCCAGCGGAACGGACCGGATCACCTGGGACGACTTCTACAGTGTCCTGCGCGGCCAGGAGGAACCCAGGATCCTGGTCCGCCTGGACAGGTCGGTGCTGGCCAGCGACGAGATGATCGTCGCGGTGTTCGCACATGAAGTCCACGAGCTGGCGGGACTCCGCGATGCCTTCGACGCCTCCGCCAAGGGGTATCTCACCGCCGCGGAGCTGGCCCGGCTCATCAACCCCGGCATCAAGGGCAACCTGCACGACGAGGCGTGGGCGGTAGCCGACGAACTGGTCCTGGCGATGCGTGCCAAGGCACGATCCGGTGCCTGACGGCTAGGGCGTCTCGGCGCCCCCATCGGCAGTTCCTGGCTGGCGTTCGACGACGCTCGGCAGCACCTCGAGCACCGGCGGACCGGCCGCGACCACCGCGGCAGCGTCGACGGTGATGCTCACCGAGACGTCCAGCCCCGGCTTGAGCTGACCCCCGACCGCCGACCAGAAGTCTGACGACTCGGTGTCGCCACCGGCCCGCAGCAGGATCTCGGGTCGCGGGTCGGCCACCAGCGGGGGCTTCACGTGGTCGGAAGTGAGCACCGGATTCACCAGGAGCGCCGCCAGGACCTGCCCCAGCAGGGCGTGCTCGTCGCCGATCTCCGTGGTCCAGGCCGTGATCAGGTACCGGCACTCCAGTCGTGGCTGCGGCCCGAGCCGGCGCGCCCTCCCATCTGGCTCCTTCACGACCTCGAGCCCGAAGCTGCGGATCGCGAGGTTGGGGCGGACGTCCCACAGGAACAAGCTGATCGTCGGGCGGTTCAGCTTCGCCGCCCACTCCTTGTCCGGCGCCTCGAAGGCAACATCGATCTCGCGCGACGGCAGCGGCACCGGCGCGCGGAGGAAGGACTCCAGGGCCTCATCGAGCAGGTGCAGCATCGTCCTCCGCCACCAGGTAGTAGTACTTGTCGAACTCGGCAGGGGTGCGCAGCTTTCCCGCCTTCTGGAACTCGCGCTTCAAGCCGAGGACGACGTCCTCCATCGTGATCGGACGGGCGTCCGCCGCGGCCAGGAAGGCGGCCGCGAGGGCCGCGTTGCGGATCGTCCCGCCCGAGATCGCGAAGTTCGCCGCCAGGAACCCGAGATCGAGGTCGGCCGTCGGCGCCTGCCTCGGGAAGTTCAACTCCCAGATCCGGCGCCGGTCGGCCTCGTCAGGGGCCCTGAAGTCCACCCAGACCGCGATCCGGCGGGTGAAGGCCTGGTCGATGTTGCGCTGCAGGTTGGTGGCCAGGACCACGAGGCCGTCGTGCCGCTCAAGCCGTTGAAGCAGATAGGCGACCTCGATGTTGGCGTACCGGTCGTGGGCGTCCGACACCTCCGACCGCTTGCCGAACAAGGCGTCCGCCTCGTCGAAGAAGAGCACCACCTCGGCCGCCCTGGCGGCGTCGAAGATCCGGTCGAGGTTCTTCTCGGTCTCCCCGATGTACTTGCTGACCACTCCGGACAGGTCGACCTTGTACAGGTCGAGGTCGAGGTCGCCGGCGATCACCTCCGCCGCCATCGTCTTGCCCGTCCCCGGGGGACCGGCGAACAGCGCCACGATCCCCACCGAGGGCGAGGGAGCGAAGCCACACGGCCCGTAGACCAGGCCCCGGGCCCGGTAGCGGTCGGCGAGTTCCTTCAGCTGCCGGGTCTGGTCGGCGGGCAGCACCAGGTCAGGCC
>JAEYNS010000154.1 GCA_023412435.1 Actinomycetes bacterium
TTGCGGATCGACCTCGATCCGCAACCCGGCTCGGACTTCCCGACGGCGGTGGCCGCGGCCCTGGAGCTGCGCGACGTGCTCGCCGAGGCGGGGCTGACCGGGTTCCCGAAGACCAGCGGCGGGCGGGGGATCCATGTCTTCGCCCCGGTCGTGCCATCGGACTTCATCGACGCCCGGCACGCGGCGATCGCCGTGGGCCGCGAACTGGCGCGCCGGATGCCCCAGCAGGTGACGGTGAACTGGTGGAAGGAGGAACGCGGGGAACGGATCTTCGTCGACTTCAACCAGATGGCGCGCGACCGGTTGATGACCTCCGCCTACTCGATCCGCCCCACGCCGCGGGGGCTGGTGTCGGCGCCGCTGACCTGGGAGGAACTGCCGGACGTGTCGCCGTCCGACTTCACCCTGCTCACCATGCCGGAGCGGTTCGCCCGGATCGGCGACCTGTGGCAGCAGCTCGAGGACGCCACCCCCGCCTCGCTGGCGACCGCGCTGGAGTGGTACGAGCGGGACGCCGCCGCCGGCGAGGGCGAGATGCCCTACCCGCCGGAGTATCCGAAGATGCCCGGCGAGCCGCCCCGCGTCCAGCCGAGCAAGAAGAACCCCGACAACTGGGACTAGGCGTCAGCTCCGCCCGAGGATCTGGTCGAGGTCGTAGGAGACCACTTCCTCCAGCTGGTCGAAGGTGCAGGTGGCCGGTTCGCGGTCGGGCCGCCAGCGCAGGAACCGGGTGGTGTTGCGGAACCGGGAGCCCTCCATGTGCTCGTACCCGACGGTGCAGACCAGGGTCGGCTCGATCAGGTGGATCTCCTTCAGTTCGGTGCTCCACCGGCTGATCGCGCCGGGCCGTCGCCCGTGCGCCTGCGCCATCGCCGCCCACGGGTGGTCGGCACCCGGCCCGAGTTCCAACTCGCCCAGGGTCTGGGCGAGCTGGACGCGGGTGGCGTCCGGGAAGGCTGCCGAGACCCCGACGAAGTGCAGCACCCCGTCCGCGTCGTACAGGCCGAGCTGCAGCGAGCCGAGCAGCCGCCGCTGCGCGGTGGAGTTCTTGTGCAGTCGATAGCCGGCGACCACGACGTCGGCTTCCCGCTTGTGCTTGATCTTCACCATGGCCCGCTGGCCGGGCAGGTACGGCCCGTCCAGCGGCTTGGCGACGCCGCCGTCCAGCCCCGCCCCCTCGAACTCGTCGAACCACCGGCTGGCGAGGGCGTGGTCTGTGGTCAGGGGGGTGAGGTGGACGGGGGCGTCCGCGTTCGCCAGGGCGCGCTCCAGCGCCGCCCGCCGCTCGGTGAACGGCAGCGCCAGCAGGGAGGTGTCGTCCAGGGCGAGCAGATCCCACGCGACGAAGGACGCCGGCCACGTCTGGGAGAGCATCTCGACCCGGCTGGCGGCCGGGTGGATCCGCTCGGTCAGCCGGACGAAGTCGAGCCGCGTCCCGTCGATGATGACCAGCTCGCCGTCCAGGACGCAGCGCGGGGGAGTGTTCGCCAGCAGGGCGGCCACCATCTCGGGGAAGTACACGGTGAGGTCGCGGCCGTTGCGCGAGACGAGTGACAGGTCGTCGTTGTCCCGGAAGACCAGGCAGCGGAAGCCGTCCCACTTGGGCTCGTAGGCCATGCCGGGCGGGATGGACGCCGCGGAGCGGGCCAGCATCGGCTCCAGCGGGGGCTGCACCGGCAGGCTCATCGCGCGACTCGCGAGGTGTGCGTCATTGACTCATCCTTCCACCGGCACCCGGCGACCGGCACACTACGAGCATGGCGAAGAAGTCGAAGCAGAAGAAGCCCTCGTCCGTCACCACCACCGGGCAGTCGGTACCGCTCAGCTCCTTGCTGAGGCTCCCGGCGGGCCCGGTCAGCGTCGCCGACCTCGACACCCGGGCGACCCCGGGCTACCCGGGCGTCGGCAAGGAGGACGCCCCGGCACAGATCGCGGCTCTGGGCCCGGAACTGTCCGACCTGCAGGAGCGGCTGTACGTCCACGGCCGGGCCAACCCCGAGAACGCGCGAAGCGTGCTGGTGGTGCTGCAGGGCATGGACACCTCGGGCAAGGGCGGGGTGATCCGGCACGCGATCGGGCTGGTCGACCCGCAGGGCGTTCAGTTGAAGTCGTTCAAGGCCCCCACCGAGGAGGAGCGCAGCCACCACTACCTGTGGCGTATCCGGAACGCGCTGCCCACCGGCGGCATGATCGGCATCTTCGACAGGTCCCATTACGAGGACGTCCTTGTCGTCAGGGTGGAGGGGCTGGTGCCGGAGGACACCTGGAGCAAGCGGTACGACGAGCTGAACGAGTTCGAGGCCGAGATCGCCGCCTCAGGCACGACCATCATCAAGTGCATGCTCAACGTTTCGTTCGAGGAGCAGCTCGCCCGCCTGAAGGCGCGGCTCGACGACCCGACCAAGCACTGGAAGTACAACCCGGGGGATCTGGACGCGCGCGCCAAGTGGCCGGCCTACATGGAGGCCTACGAGGCGGCCCTCGAGCTGTGCAACACCGAGGTGGCGCCGTGGCACGTCATCCCGGCGGACCGGAAGTGGTACCGGAACTGGGCGGTCGCCGAGTTGCTGCGCGAGACGCTGGACGGGTTCGACATCGACTGGCCGAAGGCCGATTTCGACGTCGAGGCGGAGAAGCAGCGCTTGGCGAACGCCTGAGCCGCGGCCCTAGGCGCCGACCACCGACAGGTGCGGCGCCTGGGGCTCCTCGGTCTCCTCGACGATCCCGAAGTCGAGCAGGTCCATCGCGGCGAACGCGTACCGGGCAAGCACCAGATCGAGCACCTCGCGGGCGGCACCGATCGGCTCGCTGACCGACACCGCGCCGTAGCGGAAGGCCAGGTCGGTCTGTCCCTGGTAGGCGGTGTCGGCGCTGAGGAAGAACGAGCCGACGGCGATGTGGCGGCGGCCCTGGGACCGCAGCCCCATGATTGCCTGCGCCACCGAGGGGCCGGAGTCGTCGGCCACCGCGGTCAGCACCGGCAGCCGGTGGTGGGTCGACCACTGCCTGGCCCTGCGGGCGAGCAGGGCGCTGCCGCGGACGTCCCCCGCCGACCCGGCGGAGAGCACCAGCCCGTCGAGCTCGAGGCACCGGGCGTGGGACAGTGCCGAGCGCATCCGCTGGTCGAGCACCGTGAGCAGGCTGAGTTCAGGGCCGACCGGACGCGAGGTGGCGAACCGGACGTCGGGGTTGCTGGTGCGGCACCGCTGCACCACCGCAGCCACCTCGGGCTCGGCCTCGATGGCGTTGGTCAGGTGGAGCGGCACGAAGACGATCTCGTTGACGCCCTGGCGGACCAGCTGCGAGACGACCTGCGGGCCGCTTGGCGGGCACTGGTCGAGGAAGGCGCCGTGCACGGTGATCTCGGGGCGCAGCGCCTGCAGACCCTTGCGGAGCTCGTGGGTGACCTGTGCCACTCGCGGGTCCGGGCTGCCCTTGGACACCACGACGAGTGCGGGAGCCGTCATGAACGTGCCTTCCTGATGGTTGAAGGGACGGCTCCGTTGCCGGTCTTGCGGTACCAAGCGTTGACGAATAACGAGCGGAGCGCAACTATCCCCGCCAGATTTCGGGACGCCGTTCCGTATCGTGAGATTCCCGGGGCCATTTGGGCGTTTGGCGGCTCGCGGGAGCTCCAGCGCATCCACCATCTCACGCCGTGGGACACTCCTTCCCAGAGGTCAGACCTTTCTTGCGGGTG
>JAEYNS010000334.1 GCA_023412435.1 Actinomycetes bacterium
CGCAGGTGGCCCTCGGCGTCGATCGAGAAGCAGTAATTGCCGAGGCCCGTCTTGGTGGGACGCGACTCGATCCGGCACAGGTTGACCCCGCGGCCCGCGAACTGCTCGAGGATCTCCAGCAGCGCGCCCGGCCGGTCGGCATGCATGAACGCGACCAGCGTGGTCTTGTCCGCGCCGGTGGGCGGCGGGGGCGGGGCGGGACGGGACACCAGCACGAACCGGGTGACCGCCGAGGGGTTGTCGGCGATCCCGCTCGCCAACGCCTCCAGGCCGTACAGCCCGCCGGCCGCCTCCGCGGACACGGCGGCGTCGTACTTCGAGGTCGGGTCGGCCACCTCCTGCGCAGCGGCGGCCGTCGAGCCACCCTCGGTGACCGTCGCCTGCGGCAGGTTGGCGGCGAGCCAGTCGCGCACCTGGGCGGCGGCGTGCGGGTGGGTCAGCACCCGCCGGACGTCGGACAGCGTCGTCCCCGGCCGCGCGAACAGGGTGAACTGCACCGGCAGGATCACCTCGCGGACGATCATCAGCCGACGGCCGTTGGACAGGCTGTCGAGGGTGACGGTGACGCCGCCCTCGACCGAGTTCTCGATCGGCACCAGGGCGCCCTCGACCACTCCGCTGCGCACCGCGTCCAGCGCCTGGCCGACGGTGGCGAAGGGGAGAGCCTCCTCGTCGGTGAAGGTCTGCAGCGCCTGGTGGGTGAAGGTCCCCTCCGGTCCGAAGTATCCGAGCACGGGGACAGGTTAGTGCTCGGCGTCGCCGCACCCTGCCGGTGGCTCAGTCGTGAGGCACCAGGTGCCGCTGCCCGAGGAGCGAGAAGGTGGCCCGGAGCCGGGTGAAGGACGGCAGCTCGCGTCCCTCGCGCCACCACCAGCGGACGATCAGGACGATCACCAGCACCTGCGCCGCGGTGCACAGGCCGTCGCGGATCACCGTGGCGGCGACCTGCATCCCGTCGCTGAACTCCACCGACCGTCCCGTGACGTAGGCCATCGACAGCCACATCCCGCGCCACATCATGAGCGGCTCCAGCCGGGACGCGGCCAGCAGGCCGAGTGGCACCCAGGTCGTCAGGTCGTACCAGCTCAGCGTGTAGGGCGAGGTGATCAGCCAGGCCGCGGTCAGGATCGCGGCGGTCCGGACCGCGATGGTGAGCGGATCCCGCCGCGGGTTGGTGGACGCGGGGAGCCCGGGCACGACCTGCCAGGGCAGCACCCGGGAGAGCATCCACGCGATCGCGATCATCCCCAGCCATCCGAGCCAGCCCACGATCGAGCGCGCCACCCACTCCGGCATCAGAAGGGAGAGCAGGCCGTGCACCGGCGGCGCCCAGGAGCCGGCGGAGATGTAGCCCGTGTTGCGGGCCGCGGCGAACAGGGCGCGGGGCACCAGGACGCCGTAGGCGATCGCCAGCGGGATCGCCGCGCCGACGACGAGGAACACCAGCTTGCGAGGCTCCCGGCGGTACCCCCACACCATCGCCAGCCCGTAGAAGACCAGCGAGACCTTCACGGTGCCCGCCAGACCGATCCCGATCCCCGCCAGCAGCGGGTGCTTGCGCAGGAACCACAGCCCGACGACAGCGAACAGCAGGGTGAACGCCTCGTTGTGGGCGCCGGCCACGACCGACCAGATCATCAGCGGATTGAGGACGGTGAACAGCACCGCGCGGGTCTGGGTGGCGTGGTCGGCGCGGGCCATCCGGTACACCAGCAGACCGATGACCAGGAAGGGCACCACGGCGATCAGCTGCAGCCAGAACACGATGTGGTGCATGCTCTCGCCGCCCAGGGCTGCGGCCAGCCACTGGCTGAACGAGGCCACCGGGCCGTACACGCTCGGGGTGTCCTGCCAGGGCCGCTCGGTCAGGATGAGGACCGGGTCGAACTCCTCGCGGAAGATCATCGCCGGGGTGATGTCGTACGGGTCGAGCCCCAACACCTGGAGCCGGCCGTAGGCCGCGTACATCAACACGTCGGCCGAGGTGAGCGGCAGCACGCAGGCGGTCAGGATGCTCAGCCCCGCACCGAGGCCGAACAGCTTGCGGTTGTCGGGCCGCCAGCCGTCGGCCACCGCGCGGGTGGCGATCCACAGCCCGACGGTCCCGGCGACCAGGCCCAACCACAGCAGCAGCACGGCCACCAGCTCACTCGGCGTGCCCATGCCGTCCGGCAGGTACCAGGGCGGCAACCAGCTGGTCCGCTCGCCCAGGTCGAGGGCGACGGCGCTCGGCCCCGCGAACCCGACGGCGATCGTCGTCGCTGCACTGGCGGCGATCAGGGCCACTCCCAGCCGGGGGTTGCGCGTCCACGCCGCAGCGTTGAGGCGCGCATGCGCCAATGACTGGGTCTCCAGCACTGGTGCTCCCGTAGGTGTGGTGCCCGACGCGAGGGGGTGGCCGGTCAGCCCAAGGCTAGCCGACACCTCACTTCAACAACCTGGACAGCCGCCGGTCGGCGAGCGGCTTGCCTCCGGTCTGGCAGGTAGGGCAGTACTGCAGCGAGGAGTCGGCGAAGGAGACCTCGGCGATCGTGGTGCCGCAGACCGGGCAGGGTTGGCCGGTGCGGCCGTGCACCCGCAGACCAGCCCGCTTGCCGTCCTTGAGCTCCTTGGCGGCCAGCCCGGAGGCGCGTTCGATGGCGGACGACAGCTCGCCGCGGATCGCCTCGTACAGCCGCGACCGCTCGGCGGCGTCCAGCCCGTTGGCGGGCTTGAACGGGCTCATCCTCGCGGCGTGCAGGATCTCGTCGGAGTAGGCGTTGCCGATGCCGGCGATGGTGCGCTGCTCGCGCAGCACTCCCTTGAGCTGGGCCCGTCCGGCGCTGGCGAGGATCGCCTCGAAGGCGGAGAGGGTGAAGGCGTCGTCCAGCGGGTCGGGTCCGAGCGAGGCGATCCCCGGTACCTCGTCGAGGTCGGAGACCAGGTAGAGCGCCAGCCGCTTCTGGGTGCCGGCCTCGGTCAGGTCGAAACCGCCGCCGTCGGCCAGCCGCAGCCGGAAGGCCAGCGGTCCGCGCCCGGGACGGGCGGGGCTGGCGGGCGACTGGTCGCGCCAGACCAGCCAGCCGGCCCTGGCCAGGTGGAAGGCCAGCCACAGGCCTCCGGCCTGCAGGCCGAGGAACTTGCCCCGCCGGGTGACGTCCTCGATCTCGAGGCCGTGCAACGCGCTGAGCGGGTAGGCCACGGTCTTGAGGCAGGCGAACGCGACGAGCTGGGTGTCGGCGACGACACAGCCGAGGGTCCGCTCGGCGAGGAACCCCCGCAGCGCCTCAACCTCGGGCAGTTCAGGCATGGGTGAACTGTAGCCCCGGATACCCCTGCCAATCCGGCTCGGGGACGCCCAGCGCCTCATCGAGCAGGGCGAGGTACTCGGCCCTGTCCACCTCGATCACCCCGAGGCTGGCCAGGTGCGGGGTCTGCCACTGCACGTCGATGATCCGCTCCTCGGCGCGGTCGTCGCTGAGCAGGTCGACCAGCCTCATCAACGCGACCTTGGACGCGTCCCGCCCATGAGCTGGGTCGTGGAACATCGACTCCCCGGCGAACAGCCCGCCGAGGCTGACCCCGTACAGGCCACCGACCAGCCGGCCCTGGGAGTCCCAGGCCTCGACGGAATGGGCACGACCCTCACGGTGCAGCGCCCGGTAGACCGCCATGATGTCGGCGTCGATCCATCCGTTCGGCCGGGACGGGTCGGCGCACGCGGCGATCACCTGGTCGAACGCCGTGTCCACAGTGGTGGCGTAGCGCCGGGCCGCCTTGCGCATCGAGCGGGTCACCCGCAGCGCGTCCACCGGCAGGACGCCCCGCCGGGTGGGCGACCACCAGCCCATCTCGCCGAAACCGGACGCGTGCAGCGGCATCGGGAACACCCCCGACCGGTAGGCGTCCACCACGAGCTCCGGGTCGAACTCGGCGGAGAACGCGATCAGGTCCTGGGCGGGCCAGTCCTCTGCCGGTCCGAAGATCGCTGAGCGCCACATGCGGGGATTCTCCCACCGTGGTGTGACGTCCGGGTCGAACCGGGGTCGGGGTGGGGATCCGCCCCGTGTCGCGCGGGGCAGGCGCTGCGTAGGCTGGGCGGGTCGGAAGGACGTCAATGGCAACCGCTGGTGAGATCGGCAAGCAGCTCGTGGCACGGACTCCGGAGGTCGCCGGCGGCGTGCTCCGGCAACTCATCGACTTCGGGATCGACGGCAACGACACCTTCCCCGGGGCGGTTGCCGCCGCGGCGAAGAAGCTGGAGGAGCGCGGCGACCGGGAGGCCGCCATCGACGCGGTCGTCACCCAGCACGTCGGCCTGGCCTCCGCGCAGGGCTTCGTGACCAGCGTCGGTGGCCTGATCACCGTTCCGATCGGGTTGCCCGCCAACCTGGCAGGGATGGCGGTGCTCAGCGTCCGGATGGTGGCCGCGGTCGCCCACCTGCGCGGGTACGACGTCACCGACCGGCGGGTGCGGGCGGCCGTCGCGCTGGCGATGCTCGGAGAGGACGAGGTACGCAAGCTGGTCGGCGAGGGCAAGCTGCCCACCACCCCGCTGGCCGTGGCGACCGCGCCGGTCTTCGACCCCCAGCTGGATCGCGAGATCAGCGAACGAGTGGCCGGTTCGCTGGCCGGACGGATCGGCGGCAAGCACCTGGCGGTGATCGTGCTGCGCCGGATCCCGCTGGTCGGCGGCGGCGTCGGCGCCGCCGTGGACGGCCTGCTGACCTTCGGCCTCGCCGGCTACGCCCGGCGCGAGTTCGTGGCCCGACAACAACTCACCCGTTACGGCGGCTGACGGCCCCCGTCGCGCAGGCTCAGCGGCGGTAGGCGCGGGCCACCCGGCGGCTGATGGCGCAGGTGACCTCGTACGGGATGGTGCCCTGCAGCCCGGCGAGCTCGGCGGCGGTGATCGCGTCCTGCCCGTCACCGCCGATCAGCACCACCTCATCGCCGACGGCGACGGTGGTCTGGGGGCCGAGGTCGATCATCGTCTGGTCCATGCTCACCCTGCCCGCGATGGGGTGGGCGGCACCGCCGGCCAGCATCCTGCCGCGGTTCGACAGCGACCGGGAGTAGCCGTCGCCGTAGCCGACCGCGACGGTGGCGACCCAGGTGTCGGCCGGCGCCGTCCAGGTCCTGCCGTAGCCGACCGTCTCGCCTGCCCTGACCCGATGCACGAAAGTGACCCGGCTGCGCCACTCGAGGCCGGGCAGCAGGTCGACAGTGCGGGGTACCTCGGGGTCGGGATAGGCGCCGTACATCATGACTCCGGGGCGGACCATGTCGAACCAGGACTCGGGGTGGGCGAGGATCCCGCCGGAGTTCGCCAGGTGCTTCAGCAGCGGACCGCAGGCCTGCTCGACCTGGGCCGCCACCTCCCGGAACACCGCGATCTGGCCGGCGGTGAAGGCGTCACCGGCCGGGCTGTCGGCGATCGGGAGGTGGGACATCAGTCCGACCAGCCGCACGCCGGGGGTCGACTCGGCGAACCGGGCCAGCCGGACGGCGTCCGCAGGCGGGCAGCCCAGCCGGTGCATCCCGGTGTCCACCTTGAGGTGGAGCGTGGCCTGATGGCCCGTGGCGGCGACCGCCGCGCCCGCCGCGCCGATCGCCTCCTCGTCGAACGCCACCAGGGCCAGGGCGTGCGCCACCGCGGTGGCAACCTCGGGGCCGCGGGCCACCGAGAGCTTGAGGATCGGCAGGGTGACCCCGGCCCGGCGCAGCTCGACGCCTTCACCGACGGTCGCCACCCCGAGCTGGTCGGCGGCGCCGGTGCGCTGCAGGTGGAGCGCCACCTCGACGGCGCCGTGGCCGTAGGCGTCCGCCTTCACCGCGGCGAGCAGGGGCCTGCCCGCCACCCGGCGCCGGATCGCGGCGAGGTTGGCTTCGATGTGGTCCAGGCGGGTGGTGGCCAGCGACGGGGGCTCGATCACCCGCCCACCGCCACCGGGCGATCGGGGTCGCTGGACCAACCCGACCAGGACGGCGGGTAGAGCGCGGCGTCCACGCCGAGGCTGGCCAGCGCCAGCAGCACCCTGGCCGCCGACACCCCCGAGCCGCAGTACACCGCGACCGGTGCCCCCTCGGGCAGGGCGAGCAGTTCGCGAAGTCGCTCGGGTGGGGGCAGCTTGCCGTCGGCGTCCCAGAACTCGTTGACCGGACGGTTCACCGCACCGGGGATGTGGCCGGCGCGGGTGTCTATCGGCTCGACCTCGCCGCGGTACCGCTCGGGCGCCCTGACGTCGATCAGGGTGCCCTGGAAGCCGGCCACCTGGTCGGCGTCGAGGGTGGGCAGGTGCCCCGCCGTCAGCCGGACCGGACGCAGCGGCGTGACCGCGCGCTCCCCGGCCTCCAGCGGACCACCGGCCGCCACCCACGCGTTGATCCCGCCGTCCAGCACCCGCACGTTGACGCCGAGCCAGGCCAGCACCCACCACGCCCTGCCTGCGGCGAAGGATCCCGGCTGGTCGTAGACCACGATCGGACGGCGGGGGTCCACCCCCACCGCGGCCAGTCCCGCGGCCACCCGTTCGGCGTCCGGCAGGGGGTGACGGCCCAGCAGCGGGTCGGTGGACGGCCCGGTCAACACCTCCTCGAGGTCGAGGTAGCCCGCGCCGGGGAGGTGGCCCTCGGCGTACCGGAGCCGGCCGGCGCCGTCCGGCGAACCGAGGTTCCAGCGGATGTCGAGCAGTTGGGGTGCGTCCGGGCCCGCCAGCCTCCGGCGGAGTTCGTCGACGCTGATCAGCACCCGGTCGCGGGGGTCGTGCGTGATCGCCGCGGCACCGCCGCGAGCGGGCTCAACCGATGCCGGGTCCGTCATGTCTGCCCACTCTAGCCGGGTTCCGAACCACGAGTCAGAACAGCAGTGCCAGACCCGGATCGGCGAGGATCGCCGCCACGTCGGCCAGGAACTTCGAGCCCGTCTCGCCGTCCACCAGGCGGTGGTCGAAGGTCAGCGCGAGCGTGCAGACCGCCCGCGGCTCGATCCGCTCCTGGGCGCCGCTGCCGACCACCCAGGGCCGGCGCGCCACCGTCCCGACACACAAGATGGCGGCTTCGCCCGGGTTCATGATCGGCGTTCCCCCGTCCACTCCGAAGACGCCGATGTTGGTGATCGTGAAGGTGCCCTGGGCGAAGTCCGCGGGTTGGGCCTTGCCCTCCTTGGCGAGGCCGACCATCTCGTTCAGCGAGCTGGCCAGCTCCTGCAGGCGCAGCCGGTTGGCGCGCTTGATGTTGGGCACGATCAGCCCCCGCGGGGTGGCCGCGGCGATCCCGAGGTTGACGTCGGAGTGGACGAGGATCTCCTCGCGCTCGCTGTCGAAGCTGGAGTTGATCTCGGGGTTGCGCGCGATCGCGAGGCAGGCCGCCCTGGCCACGATCAGCAGCGGCGAGATCCGCAAGCCGCGGAAGTCCGGCCGCTCCCGCAGCACGTCGAGCAACTCGACGGTCCGGGTGACGTCCACCTCGACCCAGGCGGTCGCCTGGGGGACGTTCAGCGACTGCGTCATGGTGCGGAACATCTCCCGACGGACGCCGCGCAGCGGCACCCGCTGCGTGGTCCCCGGGGTGTCGATCCTGCCCTGTCCGCTCGCCGCCGCGATCACGTCCTCGTGGGTGATCAGGCCGGCCGGCCCTGTGCCCTGCACCGTGGAGAGGTCGACCCCGAGGTCGCGCGCCACCCGGCGCACCGGGGGCTTCGCGAGCGGGGGCTGCGGGATCTCGCCGCGGCGGGTCGGCGGTCCGGGGGGCGGCAGGCTCTCCCCGGACGGGGCGGCGTCGACCGGTCCCAGCGGAGCGACCTGGTCGATCGGCCGGGAAACGGGCCAGTCCGTGGTGTACGACTCCTGGACCTGCTCGGCCGACGGGGCCGCGACCGCCTCGCCGCGCTTGCGGCTGCGCCGGGCCAGGGCACCCGGCTTGGCGCCGTAGCCCACGAGATTGGGTGCTGCGGCGGCGTCGGGGTGGACGGCGTCGCCGTTCGCGTCCTGCAGCCTGCCGGAGACCTCGGGCTCGCCCGGGGCGGCGCCGGCAGGGTCGGTGGCGGCGTCCGGTGCCTCGCCCGGCTCGCCGATCCTGATGATCGGGGTGCCGACCTCGACCATGTCGCCCTCGCCGACCAGCAGCGCCAGCACCGTACCTGCGACCGGGCAGGGCAGCTCGACGAGGCTCTTGGCGGTCTCGATCTC
>JAEYNS010000226.1 GCA_023412435.1 Actinomycetes bacterium
CCCGCCCGGGCGGGCCCGCCCACGACCATGGTGATCAGAAGTTGAAGTTGTCGATGTTCTCGGCGTTGAACCGGTACGGATCGCCCAGCAGGACGGTCTTGTCCGCGCCGACGGTGTACTCGCCGAGCTTGCCGGCGGTGAACGTGTCACCCTCGGCGCCGGTGATGGTGCCATCGGCCAGGGCCTTGATCGCGTGCACGGTCAGGTAGCCCAGGTCCTCCGGGTTCCACAGCGCGAACTCCTTGACGGTGCCGTCCTTGACGTAGGCGCGCATGTCGTTGGGGGTGCCCAGACCGGTCACCATGACCTTGCCCTTGGCGTCCGAGGTCGAGATGTAGCGGGCAGCAGCAGCGATACCGACGGTGGTCGGGGCGACGATCACCTTCAGGTTCGGGTACTTCTGCAGCAGCGACGCGGTCTCGTCGAAGGACTTCTGGTCCTGGTCATCGCCGTAGGCGACCTCGACCAGCTTCACGTCGGGGTGGTCGGCCGCCAGCGAGGCCTGCATGGCCTCGATCCACGCGTTCTGGTTGGTCGCGTTCGCGGTCGCGGACAGGATCGCGATCTCGCCCGAACCACCGGACTGGTCGACAGCCATCTCGACGAGCACCTTCGCGATGCCCTCGGACGTGGCCTGGTTGATGAACAGGTCGCGGCAACCGGGAGCGTCGGAGTCGAAGGTGACAACCTTCACTCCGGCGGCCTGGGCAGCCTTGACCGAGTCGCACAGCGCGGTCTGGTCGTTGGCCGACAGCGCGATCGCCGACACCTTCTGCTGGGTGGCAGTCTCGATGTACTGCACCTGGGCATCGGCAGCGGCCTCGGCCGGGCCGACCAGCTCGGTGGTGGCACCGATCTCGGCAGCAGCAGCCTCGGCGCCCTTGTTCGAGGTCTCGAAGTACGGGTTGCCCAGGTTCTTCGGCAGCACCGTGATCTTCAGACCCTCAGCCGGGGCGGATGACGCCGGGGCCGACGACTCGCTGCCCGCCGGCGACGGCGCAGTGGTGGCAGTGGGCGTCGTGCAGGCGCTCACCATCACCAAGGCTGCGGCCGACAGCACGGCCGCGGTCTTCGTGAACTTCATTGAGGTTCCTTTCGGTTGTTGTCCCCCGGCCGGCGTTGGCCGGTGGACGAGTGGTCGGGAGTCGCCCCCGGGTGGGAGGCGCCCCCGTCTTGCGCCTATCCGCCGGAGGCCACCGTGGTGACCTTGACCCGTCGGCTCTGGAGCCAGTCGATCAACGAGCCGGCCACCACTGATCCGATCAGCAGGACGCCGGTGATGATCTTGATTACTTCCGCGGTGACGCCGACGAGCCGCAGGGCGCTCGACAGCGTGCCGATCAGCAGGACGCCGGCGACCACGCCGTGCAGCGCGCCGACACCTCCGAAGACGGAGACCCCGCCCAGCACGACGGCGGCGATCACCTGGAGTTCGAGCCCGTCACCCACGTCGCCACGAGCGGTGCCGCGCAGCAGCGTCCAGTAGATGCCGCCGAGGGCCGACATCGTTCCGGCGAGCACGAACAGGATCGTCCGGGTCCGTTCCCGGTTCACGCCGGAGAAGGCGGCCGCCTCAGAATTCAGGCCGATCGCGTAGACCCCGCGCCCGAAGCTCGTGAAGTGCAGCACGTACACGAAAGCGGCCAGCAGCAGCAGGAACAGCACCATGATGAACGGGATGCCGGTCTGACCGATCTCGTACTTGGTGAGGTTGGTCCAGGCCTCGGGGAACTCCGTGATCGTCGAGGTGCCCAGCAGGCCGACCGCGATGCCGCGGAAGAGCGCCATCGTGCCGATGGTCACCGCCAATGCGGGCAACCCGATTCGGGTCACCAACAGGCCGTTGAGCAGGCCACCGGCGACACCGACCAGCAGGACGAGCACCATCGCGAGTTCGAACGGAACGCCCACCGAGTAGAGCAGGCCCAGGAGCGAGCAGGACAGGCCCACCATCGAGCCGACCGAGATGTCAATGTCGCCGGTGATCATCACCATCGCCATCGGGAGCGCGATGAGAAGAGTGGCGAACATGTCGCGCAGCAGGTTGTAGGCGGTGAGCCGGTCGGCGAAGTACGGGATCGCAAGGCTCGCGACCACGAGCGTCACGGCGAGCAGGACGACGATCGCCATCTCGCGGGTGACGAAGACACGCTTCCACAGCGGGGCGCCGAACTCCGGGTACGGCTGGACGGCGGCGCTCACGGCTCCATCCTTTCTGCGACGAGCTTGCGTTTCTGCCTCACCGCGAGCACCCGGTCGAGGATGATCGCGCCGAGGATCAGGGCACCCACCACGGCCTTCTGCCAGAAGGACTGGATACCGAGCAGGGGCAGGGAGGAGTTGATGGTGGCCAGCAGGATCGCGCCGAAGGCGGCGCCGATCACGGTGCCGGAGCCGCCGGTGATGGCGATGCCGCCGATCACCGCAGCGCCGATCGCCTGAAGTTCGTAGCCTGAGCCGGCATTGGAGGCGATGGTGCCGTAGCGGGCGGCGAACATGACGCCGGCCAGACCCGCCATCGCGCCCGAGACCACGAACGCCACCAGTTGGCGCCTGCGGGCCGGGAGCCCGTAGAGCTCCGCGGCGGCCGGGGCCGACCCGATGGCGTACAGCTCGCGACCCGAGCGGGTGTTGTACAGGTACCAGGCAGCGGCCAGCAGCACCACGACCGCGAGCAGGGTCAGCGCCGGGATCCCGAGCAGCTGCAGGTTGCCGAAGGCCAGGAAGTCCTCGCCCATCTGGGAGGCGTTGATCCGGGTGGTGCCCGCCCACAGGATGTTGATCCCGCGGAAGACGTACATCGTGCCGAGCGTGATCACCATGCCCGGAACCTTGGCGATCGCCACCAGCCCGCCGTTGACCAGCCCGAGCCCGGCGCCGAAGGCGATGCCGGCGAGAAAGGCCACCGGCGCGGGCATCCCGGGCCAGGCGATGTAGACGGAGCCGATCATGAACGCCGTCAACCCCATCGTGGAGCCGACCGACAGGTCGACCGACTTGGTGATGATGACGAAGGACGCCCCGATCGCGAGCACCATGTAGATCGCCGGGTTCAGCAGCAGGTTCCGCCAGCCGTCCACGCTGAAGACGAAGGTCGGCTGGACGGCAGCGGTCACCACGACCATCAGCAGGAAGGCCGCGAGGATGGAGGTCTCACGCCGGCGGAGCAGATCGAGCACCCGGGTGCCGATCCCCTTCGCCGCGCCGAGACCCGTGGCGGTCGCCTGTGCGCCGGTCATGCCGGGACCTCCTCGGACGCGTGGGTGGCGGCGAACATGACCGACTCGGGGGTCGCCTGCTCGCGCGGCAGTTCGGCGGTGATCCGGCCCTCGTGCATGACGAGGATGCGGTCGGCCATCCCGAGTACCTCGGGCAGTTCGGACGAGATCATCAGGATCGCCAGGCCCTGGCCGGCCAGTTCCGACATCCGCCGGTGCACCTCGGACTTCGTCCCGACGTCGATACCGCGGGTCGGCTCGTCGATGATCAGCAGCTTCGGCTCGGTGGCCAGCCACTTGGCGAGCACCACCTTCTGCTGGTTGCCGCCCGAGAGCGTGGCCGCCGGGGAGTCGAGCGCTGCGCACTTCACCTCCAGCGCCCTCGCCCACTGCTGGGCGGCGGAGTTCTCCTGCTTGCGGGTGATCATCCCGCCGCGTCGGACCAGCCGGTGGCGGATCGCGTCGGTGACGTTGGTCGCTATCCCCGAGTCCATCACGAGGCCCTGCTGGCGCCGGTCCTCCGGGACGAAGCCGATGCCCGCCCTCATGGCCTGGGCCGGGTCGCCCTTGGGCAGCACCGCACCGTTGAGCAGCACCTCGCCCTCGCTGTACGGGTCCACCCCGAAGACGGCGCGGACCACCTCGGACCGTCCGGCGCCGACCAGGCCGGCGAGCGCGACGATCTCACCGGCCCTGACGTCGAAGCTGATGTCGGCGAACAGGCCCGGCGAGGTCAGGTTGCGCACCTGCAGCACGACGTCGCCGATGGGGGCCTCGATCTTGGGGAAGAGTTCGTTGACGTCACGGCCGACCATCATCCTGACGATCTCGGGGACGCTGGTCTCGCCGGTCTTCACGGTGGCGACGTAGCTGCCGTCCCGCATCACGGTGATGGTGTCGCACAGCGCGAAGACCTCGTCGAAGCGGTGCGAGATGAACATCAGGGCGCGACCCTCGTCGCGCAGCGAGCGGGCGACCGCGAACAGTCGATCGACCTCGACCCCGGACAGGGCCGCGGTCGGCTCGTCCATGATCAGCACCTTGGCATCGAGCGAGATCGCCTTGGCGATCTCGATGATCTGCTGGTCGGCGATCGAGAGGCCCTGGGCGGGCCGGTCCGGGTCGATCACGACCCCCAGGCGCTGCATCAGCTGGATGACCTCGGCACGCATCGCCGCGCGGTCGATCCGGCCGAACCTGCCCACCGGCTGCCTGCCCATGAACACGTTCTCGGTGACCGACAGGTCGGGGAAGAGGGTCGGCTCCTGGTAGATGACGGCGATGCCGGCTGCCTTGGCCTCGGCCGTGGTGCGGAAGGCCACCGGACGGCCGTCCAGCTCCATCTCGCCGGTGTCGCGGGAGTACAGGCCCGCCATGATCTTGACCAGCGTGGACTTGCCCGCCCCGTTCTCACCGACCACTGCGTGGATCGAGCCCGGGTGCAGCGCGAGTTGACCCCTCCGCAGTGCCACCACAGCGCCGAAGCTCTTCGACACGTCGCGCAACTCCAGCGTGGGACGTGCGTCTGGGTTCTCCACCCGCGCCCTCCTTGCCGCGATTGAAACGTTCCATCGAACGGTTTGACACTAGGTCCGCGTGGTCGCGCTGTCAAGTGAGGGTCAGATCACGATTTGATAAGCAGACGAGCGCCGCACCACCAGCTCCGGCGTCATCCGGAGGGTGCGGTGCTCATGCACCTCATCGGTCTCGGCGGCCTGGATCTCCTCGAAGAGCAGTTCCGCCGCCTCCCGGCCCATCCTCGCCCGGGGCTGTCGCACCGAGGACAGCGGGACGGCGGCGGCAGCAGCGAAGGCGATGTCGTCGTAGCCGATGATCGCCACCTCCTCGGGCACCTGGACGCCGGCCAGCACGAAACCCTGCAGCAGACCGATGGCCAGCAGGTCGTTCGCCGCGAAGATCGCCGTCGGGCGCTCCTCGGAGCTCAACGCGATCACGTCCCCGGCCGCCCGGCTGCCCGACTCCACGTCCAGCAGGGGGGTCGAGATCACCAGCATCGTGGCTGCGGGGACGGTCTGGAGCGCAATGTCGGCGCCCCGCCGCCGGTCGTTGACCTGGGCCAGCGAGCTGGGCCCCCCGACGAAGGCGAGTCTCCGGTGGCCCTGCGCCAGCAGGTGCGCGACCGCGATCCTTCCACCTTCGACGTCGTCGGCCCCCACCGAGCAGAAGTCGGCCACCCCGACCGCGCGGTCCACGAGCACGACAGGGATACCGCCCTGGCGCAGCGGCACAGCCCGCTGCCCGCTGGCACCGATCGGGGCGAACAGCACACCCCGCTCGCGCTGCTGCTGGAACTGCTCGAGCAGCGTCGCCTCACGCTCAAGGCGCTGGTCGCTGTTGCCGATGTGGACCGAGTAGCCCTGGTCGTAGAGGAACTCCTCGGCTCCGCGCACCACGTCGGCGAAGAACGGGTTGGCGATGTCCATCACCACCATGCCGATCGACCGGCTGTGCCCGATCCGGAGCTGACGTGCCGCCTCGTTGCGCACCCAGCCGAGCTTCTCGATCGCCAGCTCCTCCCGTTCCCGGGTCGCCGCCGCACCGAGCTCGGGAGCGTTCAGCACGTTGGAGACAGTGCCCACCGAGACGCGCGCCAGCGCGGCCACGTCCTTCATGCTCACCGAAGCCCGCCGTGCCATGGGATTCCCCTTTCGGGCACACCTTAGCGCTGGTTGAATCGTTCTAGGCAGCCCTCCTGCAGGGTCACCGACTCAGCGGCCGGCGGCGCACACCGAGGTGAGGTCGCCGTGGTACACCAACACGGCGGGGCTGGCCGAGCAGACCGACGCGCTCGCGCGGTGCCCGACGGCGACCTCCTCGGCCGGCGCCTCCCCCCGCACCCTGGTCTCAGCGCCGAGCAGCTGGTCCAGCAGGGACGGCGGGGCGTCGCTGACGATCTTCGTGTCGGCCGGGTCGACCCCGATCACCTCGGCGGCATGCGCGTAGGCCTCCATGATCCCGAGCTGGGTGTCG
>JAEYNS010000233.1 GCA_023412435.1 Actinomycetes bacterium
CACCCGAGCCGACCCGGGCGCGGGCCCGCCCCCGGCGGGTGACCGCCGCGACGGGGGGGGGGGTCCACTACAGCGTCGACTGGCTGCGGTTCACGGTGCCCGGCCCGCCCGAGGACCCCGCAGGTGACCTGTCCGTCACGCTGCCCGACCCGCTGGCGGCGGCCTCGTCCGCGGTGGACGCTCTGGTCGACGAGCTGGGCGGCTCCCGGTTCGCTCAGCACTGAGCACTGGGGGTATCGTTCGGGGCGTGCTTCGCCCTGCCCGCGTCCTCACCGCCGTCGCCGCCGCCGTCTTGTTGACCGCGTGCGCCGGTACCCCGTCCGAGACCCCCACCGGTTCGCCGTCAGCCTCGGCCACGCCCAGCGCGTCGCCGAGCACGTCCACGACGCCCAGCGCGTCGCCGACGCCGACGATCCCCGCGACGGATTCCCTGGACGGCATCACCGTGACAGGGGAGCGGCTGGAGTCGGCGAAGCTCGAGTTCGACAAGCCGCTGCGGATCGACCAGTCGCGGTCGAAGGTGATCGAGCAGGGCTCCGGTCCCGCGGCGGTCGCCGATGGCTACGTGACCATCCACTATGAGGGCGTCAACGCCCGGACCGGCGAGACCTTCGACGAGTCCTTCAGCGAGGGCAATCCCGTCACCTTCCCGCTGACCGGTGTGATCGCCGGCTTCCAGAAGGGACTCACCGGCCAGCAGCCGGGCAGCCGGGTGCTGATCGCGATCCCCGGCCAGGACGGCTACGACGAGGCCTACCAGATCGACCCGTCCTACGCACCGCAGGGCTACGAGCTGTTCGACACCCTGCTGTTCGTCGTGGACGTGGTCTCGGTGTCGTTGACGGAGCCGTCCGGCGAGGTGGTCGCGCCGCCGGCGGGCCTGCCCGAGGTGAGTTCCGGCACCGGGCGCCCGACCGTCACGATCCCGTCGGGAGCCGCGCCGACGACGATGGTGGCCCAGACCCTGATCGAGGGCACCGGTCCCAAGGTCACCGCTGACGACACCATCCTGGCCCGCTACGTCGGCGTCTCCTGGAAGACCGGCGAGGTGTTCGACGACGGCTTCGCGACGCCGACCGAAGGTGCCCTGGCCGACCTCATCCCCGGCTGGACGAAGGGACTCCTCGGCAAGCCGGTCGGCTCCCGCGTCCTGCTGGTGCTGCCGCCCGCCGACGGCTTCCCCGAGGGCTCCAACAAGCCCGCGGTGGAGAAGGGCGACACCGTGGTCTACGTCGTCGACCTGTTGTTCGCCTACGCCGGCTGACCGCGGGGCGATGACCGGCGCTGCGCGTCCTGCCGACCTCGTCGCGCAGGGACCGCGGCCGCCGCGCCGTCCGCTGCTGGTCGCCGTCGGGACGCTCGCCGTCCTGCTCACCGGCGTGGTGGGCCTGCTGGTAGCCCGCTCCCATCCCGCCCTCGACGAGCGCTGGATGACCGCCGCGATCGGGCTGCGCGGCCAGCCCTGGGACAGCCTGGCGTTCGCCCTCGACCTGCTGGGTGGCAGCGTCGTCGGGGTCTTCGTGGTTCCGCTGGCGGTGACCGCCGCGCTGGTCCGGTGGCGGGGACGATGGCCCGCAGCCTTCTTCCTGGTGGCCTCCGCAGCGAGCGCGCTCGTCGTGCAGGTCCTCAAGGTGGTCTTCGACAGGGCGCGCCCCGAGGACATGCTCGTCATCTCGGACAAGGGTTCCTTCCCGTCGGGCCACACCGCGAACGCCGCGACCATGGCGATCGCCCTGGGGGTGATCCTGCCCCGGGTGTGGGTGTGGATCGCCGGAGCGCTGTACGCCGTGCTGATGGCGTTGAGCCGTACCTATCTGGGTGCGCACTGGCTGACCGACACCGTCGGCGGATTGCTGGTCGGGGCCGGCGTGGCGGTGTTGTGCTGGGCGGCGTTCAGCCTCCGGCTGGTCACCCCGTCCCTGCCACCGCCGGGCGGGCCCGAGGCCGACGGCGCACCGGCAGGGGAGAAGTCAGCCGAGGTCGGGGACGACCCACGGCTGCCGCGGGAGTAGCGCAGGATCCCAGCGGTCCAGCAGCAGCGCGGTGGTCACCGGCTCGCCCGGCTCGGACAGCCCGAGGCTGGTGGACAGGATCGCCAGCACTCCGGCGGCGTCGATGCCCAGCCCGGCCAGGTCGGCCAGCGTCACCGCGCCGTCCCGTTTCGCCAGCCTGGTCCCTGCCCGGCTCACCGCCAACGGGACGTGACCGTAGACCGGAGCCGCGCCGCCCAGCAGCGCTGCCAGCCAGGCCTGGCGCGGCGCCGAGGAGAGCAGGTCATCGCCGCGCACCACCTGGGCGACGCCCTGGGCGAGGTCGTCCACCACGACCGCGAAGTTGTAGGCCCAGACGCCGTCGTTGCGGCGTACCACGAAGTCGTCGACCCTGCCGGTGACCGTTCCGGCCCAGAGGGCGGTGATCGTGGCGGGAGCAGCGTCGGCGCGGATCCGCAGCGCCGGCGGCCGCTCCCTGCGCCGCGCCTGCCGCTGCGCCCGGGTCAGGTCGCGACACGTGCCGGGGTAGGGACGGAACCCGTCGCCGTGCGGCGCCGAGGCGGCCTCGGCGATCTCGCGCCGGGTGCAGAAGCACTCGTAGAGCCGGTCGGCCAGACCTGCCGCGGCGTCGGAGTAGGCGTCCAGCCGCTCGGTCTGGCGCATCGACGGGGGATCGAAGTCGATCCCCAGCGCCGCCAGGTCGGCCACCTGGCCGGCCGCCACCTCGCCGGCGGCGGCGACTCGTGCCTGGTCGAGGTCCTCGATCCGCAGCAGGAACCGGCGGCCGGTGCCGCGGGCCATCAGCCAGGCCACCAGGGCCGTCCGGAGGTTGCCGAGGTGCAGCGCAGAGGTCGGACTCGGCGCGTATCGTCCGGCCATTCCACCTCCTCGCCGCCCAGTCAACCAGACACCCCCGCCCGGATGGTCGCTTGACCGCCCGGCCCGGCGCCGCGCTGCTAGCCTCACATCGTCCGAGCACCGAGGAAGGCCATGGCGCAACGCAAGTCCGAGCGGATCATGAACCTCACGATCTGCCTGCTGCTGGCGCGCCGGTTCGTCGACAAGGCGTACATCCGTGAGGTGATCGAGGGCTACCGCGGCCTCAGTGACCAGGCCTTCGAACGCAGCTTCGAGCGCGACAAGGACGAACTGCGCCGGATGGGCGTCCCGGTCGAGACCGGCTCCAACGACCCGCTGTTCCCCGATGAGGTCGGCTACCGGATCCGGCGGGCCGACTTCGAGCTGCCGCCGATCGACTTCACCCCGGTGGAGGCCGCCGTGCTGGGGCTCGCCTCCCGCGTGTGGGAGTCCGCCACGCAGGCCGACCAGGCGGTGTCCGCGATGGCCAAGCTGCGTGCCGCCGGGGTGGATCCCGACCCCACCCGGGTGGACGGCCTGACCCCGGTCGTGGGCGCGAGGGAGCCCGCCTTCGAGGCGCTCTGGGAGGCCTGCCTCGACCGCCAGCCGGTCAGCTTCGACTACCGCGGGCAGGCCCGGCGGGTGGAACCGTGGACCATGACCTACCGCCGCGGCGCGTGGTATCTGCTGGCCTTCGATCGCGACCGCGGCGCCCAGCGGGTGTTCAAGGTCGCGCGCGTGGGCCCGCAGGTCTCCCGGCTCGGCAAGCCCGGGTCCTACAC
>JAEYNS010000276.1 GCA_023412435.1 Actinomycetes bacterium
CCGGCAGAACCTGATCGACGCCTGGGAGGCGTCCGGGCAGCTGCTGAGCCGTGCAGCGCACGCCTTCTACACGGTGAAGCCGGCCGACACCAACGACGAGCTGACCGCCATCGAAGCGGAGATGGCCCCGCTGCTCGCCGCGCACGAGGACGCGATCTTCCTCAACCGTGCGCTCTACGACCGGGTGGTGGAACTGGACGACAGGGTGGCCGCCGGCGCGGTGGTCCTCGACGAGCAGGCGGCGTACTGGCTGGAACGCACCCGGCTGCGCTTCGAGCGGGCGGGCGTCGCGCTGGACGAGGCCGACCAGGCCCGGCTGCGGGAACTGAACACCCGGATCGCCGGCCTGCAGGCCAGTTTCGGGCGGCTGAACCTGGCGGGGTCGAACGCCGCGGCGGTGTGGGTGGACGACGCCGCCGAGCTGGACGGGCTGTCGGAGGCGGAGATCGCCGCCGCCGGTGAACTGGCCGCTGAGCGGGGGCGTCCGGGCGCCTGGCTGATCGAGCTGTCGAACACGTCGGGGCAGCGTCCCCTCGACGTGCTGACCAACCGCGGGCTGCGGGAGCGGATCCACCGGGCGGCGACGACGCGCGGGCTGGGCGGCGAGCACGACACCCGTCCGCTGGTGCTGGAACTGGCGCGGCTGCGGGCTGAGCGCGCCACCGTGCTGGGCTTCGCCAACCACGCCGACTATGTAGCCGGGTATGCGTGCGCCCGGACTGCGGACGCGATCTGGGCGATGCTGACCGGGATGGCGCCGGCGGTCGCCGAGAACGTCGCCGCGGAGGCCGCCGAACTGGACGAGCTGCTGCAGCGCCTCGAGCCGGGCGCGACCCTGCAGCCGTGGGACTGGCAGTACCTCAGCGAGAAGGTGCGGGCCGAGCGGTCCAGCCTGGACGCGGGTGTGCTGCGTCCATACCTGGAGCTGGAGCGGGTACTGCACGAGGGGGTGTTCGCGGCGGCGACCGGGCTGTACGGCATCACCTTCCACGAGCGGAGCGACCTGGCCGCGTACCACCCCGAGGTTCGCGTCTTCGAGGTGCGCGAGGAGGACGGGCGTCCGATCGGGCTGTTCCTGGCCGACTTCTTCACCCGGGCGTCGAAGGAGGGCGGCGCGTGGATGAACAACATCGTCGACCAGAACCACCTGCTCGGGCAGCTGCCGGTGGTGGTCAACAATTCGAATCTGGTCAAGCCGCCGGCCGGCGAGCCGACCCTGATGACCTGGGACGACGTGATCACGCTGTTCCACGAGTTCGGGCACTCGCTGCACGGGTTGCTCTCCGACACCCGCTACCCCTCGCAGTCGGGCACCGAAACCCCTCGTGACTTCGTGGAATACCCGTCCCAGGTGAACGAGATGTGGGCGCTGGAGCCCGCGCTGCTGGCGCGGTACGCCGTCCACGTCGAGACCGGCGAGCCGATCCCCTCTGAGTGGGTGGAGACGCTGGGCGGCTCGACGCTGTTCCAGCAGGGCTACAAGACCGCTGAGTACCTGGCGTCCGCGCTGCTCGACCAGGTGTGGCACACCACGCCCCTGGACGAGCTGCCGACCGACCCCGAGCAGGTGGAGTTGTTCGAGGCCGCGGCGTTGGCCGGGGTCGGCCTGGACCTGCCGCTGGTGCCGCCGCGCTACCGGTCGACCTACTTCCGGCACACCTTCGAGGGTGGCTACGACGCCGGCTACTACTCGTACATCTGGTCCGAGGTGCTGGACGCCGACACCGCGGCCTGGATCCGATCGACCGGCGGCCTCACCCGCGACAACGGCGAGCGCTTCCGTCGCCACCTGCTCGCCCGCGGGGGCGCGGTCGACGTCATGGACTCCTACCGCGACTACCGCGGCCAGGACGCCGACATCGTCCACCTGCTGGAGCGCCGCGGCCTCCTCCGCTGACCGGGGACGGTTCTTCGGGTCGCGGGGACGGTTCCTCGGGTCACGGGGACGGTTCCTCCCTGGCCGGACGCCGCCATTCGGCTTCGGTGTTCGCAACCCGGTTGACGGTGGTCCGGCCGACGCCCGCGAGGCTGGCAACCCGGCGGGTCGAGAGGCCCCGCTCGATGAGTTCCGCTATCACTCGATCTCGCTTCGAGGGGGACAGCTCATCGATCGTCGCGGCGTGGAACGCTCCGCAGAGATCGCTCAGCGCGTCCCGGGCGTCCATCTCGGTGAGAAGTGGCAGGTCGTCGGCCACCAGCTTGGGAACCCAGCCTTCTGGTGACGGTTGGACGGCGATCTGCTGCAGCGTGTCGAGGGGAACCAATGCGAGCAGCTCTGATTCATCGACAGTCCCGTCCGACCGCCCCAGTGAACGGACGCTGCTCCACCGGTATTGCTGAGGAGTCTCGACGAGACCCGCCTCAACGGGGTTGTTCCAGACGTAACGCAGCAGCGTGAGCAGATACTCGTCGTCATCCACCGGCCTGCTCTTGAAGCGGTCCTGGAAGAGGTGCCCTACGCGTCCGTGCTTGCGGTTGAACCAGCCTACGTAACGGACGCCGAGGCGCTTCATCGTCTGGCCGAGACTCTCGTGGCCGATCCGGATGACGAGGTGAACGTGGTTCCCCATCAGGCAGTACGCGAGGATCCGGCAGCCCGAGAGTGCTCTGACCGCAGCCGCGCACTGGAGGAACTTCTCCCGGTCCTCGTCGTCGAGGAAGATAGGCTGGCGGTTGATCCCGCGGACCATCACATGGTGTAGTCCCGAGTCGCTGCCTAGACGCGCTTGCCGTGCCATGTGATTCCCCTTCACTCAGCGGTGCGCAGGAAGTCTTGGTCGGGGGCGGCAAGTCGTTCAGCGAGATCGGAAGGCTGTGGAAAACCTCGGCGCCCGACCCGGCTGTGGAGAACCGTCCCTGCGTCCCGAGGAACCGTCCCTGCGTCCTGAGGAACCGTCCCTGCGTCCTGAGGAACCGTCCCTGCGTCCTGAGGAACCGTCCCTGCGTCCTGAG
>JAEYNS010000285.1 GCA_023412435.1 Actinomycetes bacterium
CCCTGAACCGGAGAACCGTCCCCTTGAACCGGAGAACCGTCCCCTTGAGCCGGAGAACCGTCCCCGCGTCCCGGGATGGCCCCGCCCCTTGCCGCAGGACGCCCTGTGGGGTAGACCGGGGTACTCGGGCAGACACCCCAGCCCGTCACCGAGGAGGACCCCATGAGCGTGTACCGGGTGACAGAACTGATCGGAACCAGCCAGGAATCCTGGGAGGACGCTGCGGCCAACGCCATCCGGGTGGCCGGCGGCACGCTGCGCGATCTGCGGGTCGCTGAGGTGGTGGAGCAGGACATCCACCTCGACGAGGGCGGCTCGCTCACCTACCGCACGAAGCTGCGGATCTCGTTCAAGTACGAGCACTAGGACGCTCCAGGTCCCGCGGCGGACCGCCTGACGGGGCCGGGCGAGGCTGGACGGGACGGCGCCGACGCCGGGCTTGCGCCTGCCCGGTGGAGGCGTAGAATCGGCAACTCTCCAGTGCCCGCCCTCGCTGCGGGCCGTCCGTCGGGTGGTCCCGCCGGGCCGGGTCTTGCACCCACCAGATCCCAGCCGTGCCCCACCCGGGCTCCGGCGTGTCCTGCCTGCCTGGAGGAAGCATGTCCGCTGATCCCGTGCTCGTCGCCGAGCGCGCCCACCTCGACGCGGCCCGCGCCGCGCTGGCGGGGATGCGCGCCGAGTCCGCCGCCTGGCGCGGCGTCACCGGCGGGAACCACGTGTCGACCCAGATGCTGCGCCAGCAGCTCTACCGCCGCCGCGAGTCGCTGGCCGACGATCCCACCGTCCCGCTGTTCTTCGGACGAATCGACTACGCCGCCCGGTTAGGTGCCGAGCGCGACGAGACCTTCCACATCGGACGGCGCCACGTCGCGGAGTCGCTCGGCGGCGACCCGCTGGTGATGGACTGGCGGGCTCCGATGGCGCTGCCCTTCTACCGGGCGCGGCCGGGTGAACCGATGGGAGTGCGGCTGCGCCGGCGGTTCGGCTTCCAGCACGGCGCCATCACCGCCTACGAGGACGAACTGCTCGCCGATGGCGCGGGTGCCGCCCCGGGCACGATCCTCGAGGCCGAGATCGAGCGGCCTCGCACCGGGCCGATGCGCGACATCGTCGCCACCATTCAGCCCGACCAGGACGTCCTGGTGCGCACCTCGCTGGAGGAGTCGCTCGCCATCCAGGGCGCACCCGGCACGGGGAAGACGGCGGTCGGGCTGCACCGCGCTGCGTATCTGCTCTACGCGTACCGAACCCAGCTGGCCCGCTCCGGCGTGCTCGTGCTCGGCCCCAACGCCGCCTTTCTCGGCTACATCGCTGACGTGCTGCCGGCGCTCGGCGAGATCGACGCCAACCAGGACACCATCGAGACGCTGGTCAGCCGCGACACCAACCTGACGGCCACCGGCACCGACCCGACCGACCTCGCGGTGCTGAAGGGAGACCCCCGGATGGCCGAGGTGCTGCGTCGCGCGGTCTGGAACCACCTGGGCACCCCCGACGCAGGGCTTGAGGTGCCGATCGGCCACCGGCTGCACCGGATCGGACGCGACACCCTCGTCGACGAGGTGTCCGACCTGGTCGGACGCGGCACCCGGTACGAAGCAGGCCGCGGCATGCTGCCGCAGCGCCTGGCGCACCTCATCCTGCTGCAGATGGAGGCGGCCGGGGACGCCACCGACGACCGGGTGCAGGCCGCGGTGGCCCGCACCCGACAGGTCAGGGAGTTCTGTCGGCAGGTGTGGCCGGCACTGAAGGCTCCCGCTGTTGTCCACGGCCTGCTGTCCGACCCTCAGACCCTGGCGGCCGCGGCGGACGGGATCCTCGACAGGGCCGAGCAGGCCCTGCTGACCGGCCCGCGGCCGCCCCGCTCGGTGCGGTCGCGCCGGTGGACTCCTGCCGACCTCGTCCTCGTCGACGAGGTGGACGACCTGCTCTCCCGCCGTCCCAGCCTCGGTCACGTCATCATCGACGAGGCGCAGGACCTGTCGGCGATGATGCTGCGCGCCGCGGGACGCCGCGCCAGCACCGGCTCGGTGACCCTGCTCGGCGACCTGGCCCAGACCACCACCGCGTGGGGCATCAGCGACTGGCCCAGCGCCCTGGCTCACGTCGGACAGCCGGAGGCCGCGGTCACCGAGCTGGTCGAGGGCTTCCGGGTGCCGGGGGCCGTGATCGACTTCGCGGCCCGCCTGCTGCCGACCATCGCACCGGGACTCACCCCACCGCGCTCGATCCGCCGCAGCCGCGGCGAGCTCGTGATCCGTCGCGCCGATCCGATGGCCGGGGTAGCCGCAACGGTCGCAGGCCTGGCCGATCGGGAGGGAACGCTCGGCGTGATAGTCCCGACCGCGTGGGTCGACCGCGTGAGCGGGGCGCTCGCCGGCATCGAGCATCAGGTGCTCGGCGGGGCGATCGACCCCGAGACGTTCAGCCGGGTCGAGGTGGTGCCCGCGACGTTCGCGAAGGGCCTCGAGTTCGACCATGCCGTCCTGCTGGAGCCCGCTGAACTCGTGGCTGCCGAGCCCGACCGGTTGACCGGCCTGCGGCGGCTCTACGTCTGCCTGACCCGGGCGGTCACCAGCCTCACCGTGCTGCACGCCGATCCGCTGCCGCCGGAGCTGGGCTGACCGGCCAGCCGCCGGAGCCGCCGCTCAGCGGCCGTGCCGAGACTCCAGCACCGCAATCGCGGCGTTGTGGCCGCCGATCCCCGACACCGCACCGCCCCTGACCGCGCCGGACCCGCAGAGCAGCACCCGGGGGTGCGCGGTGGCCACTCCCCAGCGTTCGGCGGGGGACCCGGGCTGGTCGCCGGCCTCGCGCCACGGCCAGGCCAGCGGGCCATGGA
>JAEYNS010000299.1 GCA_023412435.1 Actinomycetes bacterium
AGCCGGAGCCGCGGCCGGCCTTCGAGGCCCCGCCGCCCGGGCTCGGGATCACCGAGGTGGCGAGCCTCGCGATCGACACGATGGGCAGCCTGATCACCCGCTACCGGCTGGCGGCGCAACCGCCCGACGTGCTGGTCAACGTCCCCAACGACGCGGTGAAGACCCTCGATTTCCACCGTGCCCAGGAGATGATCGACCTGGGCAGGGAACTCACCAGTCGGGCGCTGGACGCCACCTTCGCAAGCGCGGACAGCCCGGCCGCCGTCCCCGAACTGACCACCTGAGTCGAGAAGGCCGTCAGGAGTCGCCTTGCTCCTGGTCAGGGGCGGGGCCGGTCGGCTCGCCGGTGGCGGCAGGCAGGCGCAGCACGACGGAGCCGGAGTCGAGGTCGAGAGGCTTCGGTCCCGAGCCGCCCTTGTCGGCCTCCACGATGAGCACCTTCTCCAGATCGTCCTGCTCGCGCTTGTAGCGCAAGCCGGGCTGGAGGATCTCGAAGAAATTGCTCACCCGTTCAGGCTACTGACGCTGCAGACGGTCCCCAAACTGTGCGAGCCGGTGGATCGAGATTCCCTCGCGCTGCTCGATGCCCAGCGTATGGTCCTCCGACACCATCAGCAGCGGTGCCAGACCGGGGTCGCGGGTGTGGACGGTGACCGCCAGGCCGCGGGTCGGCTGCTCGTAGGGCAACTCGTTGGCGAGCCAGCCCGTCATCGGTGCGGTCGCCGCCCGGTTGGGGTGGGTCCAGGTCCTGGCCACCACCTCCATCGACTCCTCGTCGAGCTCCACCCACACCGACCACACGAACACCGGGGGTTCGCCCTCGATCACCGGCAGCTGCACGTGGCCACGCACGAAGTGCCGCGTCCGGCCGCCGTCGGTGAAGATGCAGATGTCCGGGGTGTGCTCGGCCTCCAGCCGCTCCCCGTGCGAGACCGACAGCCAGTCGTCGGGCGCCGACGGCCCGAGCACCCGCTCGATGTGGGTGTGGATCAGGTGGCACTCGGAGCACGGCGGGGGAGTGCCGCCCCCGATGGGGATCATGGCGCCATTCTCTCCGAGCCCGCGAGGGCGCGGGACGGAATCGGGAGAAATGCGCGTCCCGCGCTGCCCCGGTGGCAATTCTTGCGCCTGCCGGCGGGCGCCGGTCCCGCGCAGAATCGGCCGGGGGAGGAGCCATGACTGCGCCGGGACCGGCTGCCGATATCGCCGCGCTGCGAGCGGCAGCCCACCACAGCCTGCTGGAAGAGGACTTTCGCACCGCCGACGCCACGTTCGCCCGCCTGCGGGAGCTCGGAGGGCTCGAGCCCGAGGACGCGAGGGAGTGGGTGGCCTCGCTGCGCACGGCCGCGCTGCCGAAGGAACCGGGCGAGCTGCAGCGGCTGGCCGACGAGTTCCCCGACGACCAGGACATCGTCGAGTTCGTCGCCGCCGAGCTGTGGCAGCGGGCAGCGTCCACCGGGAAGGTCGAGGACGCCGACCTGGCCCGGCAGGCCTGGGGGACGGCGCTGCGGATGGTGCAGCCCGGTCCGCGCAACGACGCGGAGGGGACCCGGGTCATCGGGCTGTTGAGCCGCTTCTACCGGGCCGGGCGCAACGCGAGCTCCCCGATCGGCAGCTATCACGAGTTCGAGCAGGCGCTGGTGCGCTTCGCCGCCGCAGGGCCGGAGTCGACCCTGCTGGCAGCCGACCTGCTGGCCGGGGACAACCCCGGCCTCGCCCTCGACCTGATCGCCCAGGTCGACGCCAGCGCTGACGCCGTCCTGGTCTCGGCGGTGGCGGCCTGCGAGCTCGACGACTTCGCCACGGCCGTCGCACGGTTCGACGAGTTGGCGGCCGCCTGGGGCAGGGATGAGCGCGAGCTCGAACTGGAGGACAGGTCGCGCTGGGTGCAGGCAATGACCGAGGTCGGCCGCTTCACCGAGGCCGACCGGGCCTGTGAGGCGACGCTGGCCGCCCTGGACGGCAGGGCCTTCCACGGCGAACTGTGGCCGACGCCAGGCGTCGAGGCGGCCAGCCCCGACCACTGGCGCCACACCTATCACCTGCTCGCCTACCGGCTGGATGCCCAGCAGGGGCGGTACGCCTCCGGCTGGGAGCACCTGCGCGCCTCGCAGGCTGTCGACGAGACCCGGCTCGAGCCCGGCCTCCAGCGCTCGATCCTCCGGGTCCGCCTGTTGCTGGTGGATCGCGGGGAGGCGGAGGAGATCCTCGACCGGCTGAAGGAACTCGACACCGCCACCCCGTACGACACCACCTACGCCGAGGCCTGCCTGTGGGTGGCGAACCAGTGGGGCCACACCCCGGACGACCTGGGGCTGGTCGCCTCGCCGCGGCACCGCAAGGAGGCCTTCGGGCCGCCCTCGGCCGCCCGGTACCGCGGGCAGGCTGCGGCCCGGCAGCTGTTGTCCCGGGCCGACGACTCCGTCAGCCCGCGGCAGAAGCTACGGCTCGCGCTGCTGGCCGGCGACGACGACAGCGCCAGCCGGATGCTGAAGGCCGACCCGATCACTCCCGAGGACCCGTGGACGGTGAAGGTGCTGGCCGCGATGCTGGCGCTGCGCAACGGGTTCGACCTGACCGCCCGGCGCCTCCTCGAGGAGGTGGTTCCGCAGCGCCGGCACGACCTCGACATCAGGGTGCTGGACGCTCAGGCCTACCTGATCGCCGGTGAGTACAAGGCTGCGCTGCGCGAGTCGATGGCGATCACCGAGGCGGTCGGGGGGCACGTCCTGGCCCGTACCGTCCAGGCGGAGGCGGAGTTCGAGGCCGCGCTGGCCATGGCCGAGGACGACGGCGACACCGGCTCGGTGGAGAACGTCCAGCAGCTGATGCTCGCGGTGGCCGACTACCGCCAGGTGGCCGACACCCACGTCGCGATCCGCGAGTACCTGCGCACCGGCGCCCGGCCGGACGGGGTGGGGTCCGAGCCGCTCACCCCGCGGCTGTACACCGAGATCTGCCGCCGCGGGCTGCACGCTGCGATCCTCGCCCAGGAGAGCATGGACCGCCTCGGGCTGCGCGCGGACGCCAAGCTGATCGATGACGCCCAGGCGCTGCTGCAGCATCTGCGGGGCATCACCCGGGCATGCTGTCGCAAGCCGCGCACCGGTCTGCGGCGGTTGGTGCACCAACTGCGCCATCTGCCCGACGCCGACGAGGCGTCCCGGCTGGCGATGCTGCTGATCGGCTACCGGTGGTCGCGCTGGAGCCGGTTCCTGCAGAACCTCGTCTTTTTCGCGGTCGGGATCGTGGTCGCGTCCCTGGCGCTGTGGGGGGTGCTGCCGGGGCCGGAGTCCGACACCATCCGGGTCACGGTGCTCGCCCTCGGCGTGCTGCTGATGCTGATGCCGTTCGCCCGCAACCTGAAGGTGGGGGTGGTCGAACTGAGCCGCGAGGTGGAGCAGGCGCCGCTGTCGGGCAGATCGAAATCGCTGCGGACCTCTCGGCTGCTGCTGCGCTCCCACCACCTGGGCACGCTCAGCCCGCCCGCCCCGCCGGACAAGGGCAGGCGGGCGCGACAGCGCGCCGAGGACGCGGTCGGGTTGCCCGCCCCAGCCGAGCGGACGTAGCCGCAGCCTCAGCTCCGGGCGTCCCGCTACCCGTCGCCGAGTCGGGTGCCGGCCTCATCAGATCGGGCGACCGCGATCGCGTCCAGGTGTCGTTGCGTCATGGCCGGCAGGGCGGACACCGGGAAGAAGGCGGCGTGCCGGGCCTCGTCGTCGCCGGGGGCGGGCTCGCCGGAGAGCCAGCGGCAACGGAAGACGTGGTCCAGGTACTGGGTCTCATCGCCGTTGGCGTAGGTGATCACCTCGGTGACGGTGAGCCAGGCCAGCCGCTCGACCTCGGCGACCACCCCGGTCTCCTCGGCCACCTCACGGACCGCCGTGACATGCGGGTGCTCACCCGGGTCGATGATGCCGCTGACCGGGGTCCACGCGCCGGTGTCGGAACGCTGGACGAGGAGCACCTCCTCACCGTCGGGGCCCGGGCGCAGCACGACGGCGGTGGCACCCGACAGCCAGAGGCGGTGGCTCCCGACCTTCTCGCGCAGTTGCAGGATGAACTCGGGTGTCGGCACCCGGCCAGCCTAGGGGATGCGGCTCAGTGGACCGGCGGCCCCGGCTCGTCCTGGTCAGGCCTGGTGAGGAACCCTGCCGCGACCAGCCCGAGCAGCCAGATGCCGCCGACCACGAGGAAGGACGCCCGCGCGCCGGCGGCCAGGGCCTGCTCCGGTGTGCCGGACGCGGTGGCCGAGACGGTGGCCATGATCGTGACGAACAGCGCCGTCCCCGCCGCGCCCGCCACCTGCTGGACGGTTCCCACCGTGGCCGACCCGTAGCTGCGCAGGCGGTGCGGCAGCGAGCCGAGCGCGGTGGTGAACAGCGGCGTGAACATGAACGCCAGGCCGAGGCTCATCAGCAGATTGGCGAGCATCAGCTGCCACCACTGGGTGCCGGTGGTGACGGTGGCGAAGACCACGAAGGCGCCCGCCACAGCGAGACCTCCGGGGATCACGAGCAGGCGTGGGCCGACCCGGTCGTAGAGGCGCCCGACGAACGGGCCGAGGGTGCCCATGAGCAGCCCACCCGGCAGCAGGATCAGGCCCACCGTCAGGGGTTCGAGGTGCAGGACCTTCTGCAGGACCAGTGGCAGGGCGATCACGGCGCCGAACAGCACCGCCATCACCACCGCCATGACGCTGATCGCGATGGCGAACGCGGGCTGGGTGAAGGTTCGCAGGTCCAGCAGCGCCGAATCGGTGCGCTGCAGGCGGAGCTGGCGCCAGCCGAACGCCACCAGGCTCACCGCTCCGAGCCCGAGGACGGCGTTGAGCTCCCAGCCGGGGATCTCGGGGTCACCGACCAGGCTGAGGCCGTAGACCAGACCGCCGAAGCCGAGAGCGGCCAGCGGGATGCTGGCGACGTCGAGCCCGACCGGGCGGGGCTGTTCGAGGTTGCGCACGAAGCGCAGGCCGAGGCCGAGGATGGCCAGCGCGATCGGCAGCACCACGACGAACACGAACCGCCAGTGCAGGAAGTGGAGCACCAGCCCCGACAGCGTGGGGCCGATCGCCGGGGCCACGGAGATCACCATGCTGGTCAGCCCCATCACGCGGCCGCGCATCCGCGTCGGCACGACCTCGATCGTGGTGGTCATCAGCAGCGGCATCATGATCGCGGTGCCCAGGGCCTGGATGATCCGGCCGCCGAGCAGCAGCGGGAAGGCGAAGGCGAGCGAGCACACCACCGTCCCGAGGCTGAACAGCGACATCGCGAGGGTGAACGCCTGGCGGGTCGAGAATCGTTGCAGCAACCAGCCGGTGGTCGGGATCACCACCGCCATGGTGAGCATGAACCCCGTGGTCAGCCATTGCGCCGTCCGTTCGGTCACGTTGAGGTCGACCATGATGGTGGCCAGCGCGACGTTCATCGCGGTCTCGTTGAGGATGACGACGAACGCGCCGACCATCAGCACCCCGAGCAGGCGGACGGTGGCGGGCGGCAGGCGGTCGACCGACAGCGCCGCCTGGCCGGCGGGGCCGGGCGACTGGACGGTCAGGTCGGCTTGACTCATGATTCCCCTCGGTATGGCTGCGGCACGGCCGCCGCGCAAGCCGGTGACTACCCGGTTCGCGCTGACGAGGCGTACAAGGTGCCGCCGCGCCCGGGTATTCCCGCTGGGCTCTCGGACCTGCTTTTAGCACGAATGTGCGGCATCCGCAGGAGCTTTGTCGAAGAGGGTGGACGGTCAGCCGTGGCCGGCTGCAACGCGCCTGCTCAGAGGCCTGTTGCCTGCTCAGACCCGGCTCCGACGTCCGCCTGAGGAGGCGGCGGGCTCATATCACCAGACGAGTACGGCTGCTGAGTGGTACTGGAAATGGTGCCGAGAATTCATCATTTCAAGTGGACACCTTAGGTATGCATTGCCTAAGTTTACGTACTGCGAGGCACTTGACGGCGGCTCCTGATTACGCACGCAGGAGATGGCTGGGCCTGGCGCAGTGTGGCAACTGGAACTCGTGCGCAGAAAAGGAGCAAGTCGTGGCCGTCGCATCCGCGAATCACGCAAAGG
>JAEYNS010000038.1 GCA_023412435.1 Actinomycetes bacterium
CGGCAGTTCCGCGAGCTCGACCCGGAGCGCGCCCGCGAACTGGTCGCCCGTCCGGTGATCGTGGACGCCCGCAACTGCCTCGACCGTGAGGCGTGGCGGGCGGCCGGCTGGACCTACCTCGGGATGGGCCGCGGAGGAGTCCAGGCGTCCAGCCCTGCGAGGTAGTCGGCCGGCCTGTCCTGGGCGGCGGCCCGAGCGAATCCCGCGGCGATGATCTTGTCCAGCCGCAGCGCGCAGTAGACCCGCACCTGTGCCTGACCCCGGGCCGGAGCACTTCCACCACCCTTGGCCGCCGGATCTCGCACCCTGAGGCGACCACCTTGTAGCGTGTAGGGTGACATTCGTCACGGGGCGTTGGGGGGCGCGCTGCGAAATGGCTCAGCCCTCGCTTTTTCTAGATCAGGAGGGCCAGCAGTGGTGCAGCGATTCGATGTCGGGGTTGTCGGTCTTGGTTATGTCGGCCTCACCCTTGCGACGGTGATGGCTGAGGTCGGTTACCGGGTTCTCGGTGTGGAGCGCCGCACCGAGGTCGTCGACCGCACAAATGCCGGACTCCCGCATTTCACCGAGACCGGACTCGAGGACGCCCTTGGCCGGGTTACCCGCTCCGGCGGCCTGATCGCGCGGGACAGTTTCTTCGAGGACGTCACGTGTGATGTGTACATCATTACTGTGGGAACGCCGCTCAGTGGGGACGGAGTGGCACGCCTGGACATGATCGAGGCCGCTACTCGAGAGGTCGCCGAGAACATGGCCGACGGCGCCCTGGTCATCCTGCGGTCCACCGTGAAGATCGGTACGACGCGCAATGTGGTGATGCCGATTCTTCAGGCTTCCGGCAAATCATTCGAGATCGCCATGTGCCCGGAGCGGACGCTGGAGGGTAAGGCCCTGCAGGAGTTGCGGGAACTGCCGCAGATCGTCGGCGCGGACACCCAGTCCGCCGCGGACCGGGCGAGCGCAGTCTTCCGAAAGCTGACGAGCACCGTCATCCAGGTGGCCAGCCCCGAGACGGCCGAGATCCTGAAGTTGGTCGACAACACGTTCCGTGACGTGAGGTTCGCGTTCGCCAACGAGGTGGCACGGGTGTGCGATGCCTTCGGGGTGAACGCCTACGAGGTGATCACGGCCGGGAAGCTGGGCTACGAGCGCACCAACGTCCCGCTGCCGGGGCTGGTCGGCGGCCCCTGCCTCGAAAAGGACCCGCACATCCTCGCCCAGAGCGCCCGGGACCGTGGCATCGACCTCGAGATCACCCAGGCCGGTCGGCTCGTCAACGAGCGCCAGCCGCGCGAGACGGTCGGGTTCGTGCTCCGTGAGGCCGAACGTCGCGGGCTCGATCCGGACCTGCCGATCGCCCTGCTCGGGCTGGCGTTCAAGGGGGTACCCGCCACCGACGACCTGCGTGGCTCGATGGCGGTCCACGTGCTCAACTCGCTGCTCGCCGAGCGCCCTGATGCCCGGGTCACCCTCTACGACCCCGTTATCTCGCCCGAGGAACTGGCTGAGGGGTTCCCCGGCCACCAGGTGGCGACGTCTGTCGCCGAGGCGGTCAGCGGTGCGGGGGTGGTGATCATCGCCAACAACCACCCGGACCTCGGGGTGTTGCGGCCGGCCGCACTCAGTGAACTGATGGCTCCCGAAGGCTTCATCTACGACTACTGGAACCACTTCAGCAGCCTCGCCGAGCGGGAACTCGGTGGCAGCTACCTGGCCGTCGGCAATGCCGGGGGTCAGCGGTGAGCGGGCGCAGGGTGGTCGTCACCGGTGGGGGCGGCTTCATCGGCGCGTATCTGGTCAAGCGGCTCGTCCGGGATGGATGGGACGTGGCTGTTGTCGACACCCTCGTGCGCGGGGACGCGAGCCGATTCGCGTCCGTGGCCGACCAGGTCGACCTCTTCACCGTGGATGTCCGTGACGCCTCCGCCCTCACCGGAGCCTTCAGTGGCGCCGACGTGGTCATGCATCTGGCCGCGATCAACGGCACCGAGAACTTCTACAAGCATCCCGAGCTGGTGCTCGACGTGGGCCTGCGAGGGGCGCTGGCGGTGGTCGACGCCTGTCGGTCGGCCGACGTCCCCGACCTCGTCGTCGCCTCGACCGCAGAGGTCTACCAGACGCCGTCCGTCGTGCCCACCCCGGAGAGCATCCCGCTCATGCTGCCGGACAGCCTGAACCCGCGCTACTCCTACGGCGGCTCGAAGATCGCCACCGAGCTCATCGCGTTCAACTACGGGCAGGACCACTTCCGCAAGGTCCAGGTGTTCCGGCCCCACAACGTGTACGGCCCCGACATGGGGTGGAAGCACGTCATCCCCCAGTTCGTGCTGCGGGCTGCCGATGCGATCGAGCAGGCCGGCGATGGACAGGTCGACTTCCCGATCCAGGGCGACGGAACCGAGACCCGGGCCTTCTGCCACGTCGATGACGTGGTGGACGGCATCGTCACGATGTACGACAACGGCGGTCACCGCGAGATCTACCACATCGGCAACGACCACGAGATCTCGATCCTCGACCTGGTGGCCCGCATCGGCGCGATCGTGGGCCGCGAGCTGGTGCCACGTCCCAGCAGCGCCCCGTCCGGGGCCACCCCCCGGCGGTGCCCCGACATCTCCAAGATGCGCGCGCTCGGCTACCAGCCGAAGGTGAGCCTCGACGACGGGCTGCGGCGGACGGCGGACTGGTACCTGGCCCACCGCAGCCAGGTCGCCGCCAACGAACTCATGTGAGGGGAACCGATGGAACGCGATGAGAGCATCTACGTTGCCGGCCACCGCGGGATGGTGGGCTCGGCCATTGTCCGGAACCTCTCGGCGGCCGGGTACACCAATCTCGTCACGAGGACGCACGCCGAGTTGGCCCTCGACGACAGGGCGCAGGTCGACGAGTTCTTCAGTAAGGTACGGCCGGATTACGTCTTCCTCGCAGCCGCGCGTGTCGGTGGCATTGCCGCCAATATGGCGTTCGGTGGCGACTTCATCCGCGACAATTTGTTGATACAGACCAACGTCATCGATGCGGCGTACCGTCACGGCGCAAAGAAACTCCTGTTCCTCGGGTCCAGTTGTATCTACCCGCGGCTCGCCCCCCAGCCCATTCCGGAGTCGGCATTGCTGACCGGGCCGCTGGAGGAGTCCAACCTGCCGTACGCCGTCGCGAAGATCGCCGGAAAGGTGATGTGCGACGCCTATCGGAGCCAGTTCGGGTTCGATGCGTTCACCGTCATGCCGTCGAATGTCTACGGCGTCGGCGACAATTTCGATCCCGAGCACTCGCACGTGATCGCTGGAATGATGCGCCGATTCCATGAGGCAGTAGTCTCCGGTGCGCGCGAGGTTGTGGTGTGGGGCACCGGCACTCCCATGCGTGAACTGGTCGACGCCGATGACCTCGCCGACGCGTGCGTGTTCCTGATGAACAACTACACCGGTGGGGGTCTGGTGAATGCCGGCTCCGACCAGGAGGTCTCGATTCGCGAGCTCGCGCTCATCCTCAAGGACATCACAGGGTTCACCGGCGAGATCGTCTTCGACACGAGCCGTCCCGATGGGACCCCGCGCAAGATCATGGACAACTCCGTGATCCGCGGTCTCGGCTGGCGTCCGAGCATCGATACCGTGTCGGGGCTGCGCAAGATGTACGCGTGGTACGTCGAGCACGGCGGGGCACGGGCCTGACCTGACCGTCGCTTGACCCGGCGCTGCCGGGCACGAGTTCTTGCGCGCCCGGCGGTCGCTTCTCGGCGCTCCTCACCCCGACTGGTTCTCTCACCGCGGCCGCCCTTCAGGAGCGGACAACGAGGCCGGGCCCCCTCCGGGTCTTGTGCCCGAAGAAAGCCCGGCCTGGGATGTGCCACAGCGGCTGTTCCAAACCCCCCGGTGGAGCAGGAGCCGCAGCACTCGTCCCCTCACCATCGTCAGCTGGTGGCGCCGGGTCGGGGGACGAGGGAAGCGGCGCCACCAGGTCTGTTAATAGGCGCCGTCGGAGCCGACGACCGCCTTCGCTGTCTTGACCAGGATCATGAGGTCCTGGACCATCGACCAGTTGTCCACGTAGTACAGGTCGAGCCGAACGGTGTCCTCCCAGGACAGGTTCGACCGTCCCGAGACCTGCCACAGGCCGGTCAGGCCGGGGCGGACGTCCAGCCGGCGGCTGGTATCCGGCTCGTACTGGGCGACCTCGCTCGGCAGCGCCGGCCGAGGTCCGACCAGGCTCATGTCACCGCGCAGCGCGTTCCACAGTTGCGGCAACTCATCCAGCGAGACCCGGCGAATGATCTTGCCGACCCTTGTGATGCGCGGGTCGTCGGTCATCTTGAACAGCACGCCTGCGCCCTCGTTCTGAGAGCGGAGCGCAGCCAGCCTCGCCTCCGCGTCGACGCACATGCTGCGGAACTTGAGGCAGTAGAACTCCTTGCCGCCGCGGCCCACCCGCACCTGGCGGAAGATCACGGGGCCGCCGTCCTCAAGCTTGATGGCGGCGGCGCCGACGCCCAACACCGCGGCTGCCAACAGGAGCAGCGTCGCAGCGCCGACGGCATCGAAGGTGCGCTTGAGCCAGCGGCTCGCGTCCACAGCGCCCGGGCGGGCCACGTCCACCAGCGGCAGGCCGGCCACGGGCCGGACGTCGAGTCGCTCG
>JAEYNS010000065.1 GCA_023412435.1 Actinomycetes bacterium
GCGCCGTCGACGTCGGCGTCGGCCATCAGCACGATCTTGTGGTAGCGCAGCTTGTCGATGTCGAAGTCGTCCTGGACGCCGGTGCCCAGCACGTTGAAGATCGCCGCCACTTCCCTGTTCTGCAGGATCTTGTCCAGCCGCGCCTTCTCGACGTTGAGGATCTTGCCCCGGATCGGAAGGATCGCCTGGGTGCGCGGGTCGCGTCCGCCCTTCGCGGAGCCGCCGGCGGAGTCACCCTCGACGATGAACACCTCGCACTCGGCCGGCTCGGTGGAGGAGCAGTCGGCGAGCTTGCCGTACTCCCCCGCCCCGTTCAGCAGGCCCTTGCGGGAACGGGCCAGGTCGCGCGCCTTCCGCGCGGCCACCCGCGCCTGGGCGGCGGCCTGCGACTTGCGGACGATGTCCTTACCCTCGGACGGGTTCTTCTCCAGCCAGTCGCCGAGCAGGTCGTTGACGACCTTCTGGACGAAGGAGCGCGCCTCGGTGTTGCCCAGCTTGGTCTTGGTCTGGCCCTCGAACTGGGGTTCGGCCAGCTTGACCGAGACGATCGCGGTCAGGCCCTCGCGGATGTCGTCTCCGGTGACGCGGTCCTCGCGCTTCTTGATCATCCCCCAGGTCTCGCCCCACTTGTTCACCGTGTTGGTGAGCGCGGCGCGGAAGCCCTCCTCGTGGGTGCCGCCCTCGTGGGTGTTGATCGTGTTGGCGAAGGTGTGGACGCTCTCGTTGAACGACACGTTCCACTGCATCGCCACCTCGAGGCTCATCCGCTCGTCGACGGCATCGATGGCGATCACCGAGGGGTGGATGGTGTCCTTCGACCCGGTGAGGTACTTCACGTAGTCGATCAGGCCGTCGTCGTACCGGAAGGTCTTCTCGCGGATCGTCTCGATCTCGTCGGTCTCGAGGTCGTCGGCGTAGTCGGGACGCTCGTCGATCAGGGTGATCGTCAGGCCCTTGTTGAGGAAGGCCATCTCACGGAACCTGGTGGACAGCGTCTCGTAGGAGTACGTGGTGGTCTCGAAGATCTCGGGGCTGGCGTAGAAGGTGACCGTGGTGCCCGTGTCGCCGACCTCCTCGAGGCGTTCCAGCGGGCCCTCGGGATCGCCCAGGCGGAAGGCCTGCCGCCAGTGGTGGCCCTCGCGGCGGACGTCCACCACCAGGCGTTCGCTCAGCGCGTTGACCACCGAGACGCCCACGCCGTGCAGACCGCCGGAGACCTTGTAGCCGCCGGTGCCGAACTTGCCGCCGGCATGCAGCTTGGTGAGCGCCACGGTGAGCGCCGAGATCTTCTCGGTGGGGTGTTCGGCGACCGGGATGCCGCGTCCGTTGTCGACCACCTGAATGCCGCCGTCGGGCAGCAGCCGCACCACGATGGTGTCGCAGTAGCCGGCCAGCGCCTCGTCGACCGAGTTGTCGACCACCTCGTAGACCAGGTGGTGCAGGCCGCGCTCGCCGGTGGACCCGATGTACATGCCGGGGCGCTTGCGGACCGCTTCGAGACCCTCCAGGACCTTGATGGCGTCGGCGCCGTAACTTCCGGCTGCCACGTGAGCGGCTTCTGCGGCCGACCGGGTCGCTACGGTGGTCTCGTCGGTCACTCGAATCCTTCCGGACGTAAGAACGGCCACCAACTGCGGGCAGTGGCGGCACGGTCGGGAACGACCCAAGTCTAGCGGATCCGGCGCGGAATCCTGTGTTCGCGGCGCCGGTGGATGCGGGCCTGCGGGCCCGCAAACGCCTGTCGCAGGCTCTGGCGGGGGTTGTCGTATAGGCGGATACGTGCCCCGGCCCCGCAGGCGCCCAAACTGGCTGCTTCGCCTTCGGTCGTCACCGGCTCACAGCCGTCACGCGGAGAAGAACTGCGAGTCCATCAACGCGCTCAGCTGCCGGTACCCCCGGTCGATCCCCAGCGGCTCGGTGACGCGCGGCTCCACGGTACTGATCGTCGCCGGACGCCAGGCGTCCCGGACGTCGGCGACCTTCGCCCCCGCCAGAACGGCGGCCGCCTGCACGCAGGCGCCCCGCGCGGTGGCCTCGGGGGCGTCCACGGTGACGACCGGCGTGCCGCACCGGTCGGCGATGAGTTGCCGGTAGGCCAGCGACCTGGCGCCACCGCCCACCGCGATGACGCGGTCGGTGATCGAGTGGCCGGCCAGTTCCTGCAGCGTGGTCATCCCGCGGACCAGGCCCTGCACCACGCCGTCGTAGGCCGCGCGCGCGACCTCCTCACGGGTGGTGTCGCTGTGGAGTCCCGTGAGCGTGCCGGTAGTGCCGGGTCGCATCGGGCTGCGCTCGCCGTCGAGATACGCCAGCAACTGCAGGTCGCCGTGGACTGGGGCAGCCAGCGCGAGGGCGTCCAGGGTGGCGAGATCCACGCCCAGCAGGTAGGCGAACCTGTCGGTGACCTTCGTGCAGTTGAGGGTGCAGACCAGTGGCAGGTAGCTGCCCGTCACGTCGCAGACGTAGTCGACGTTCCAGGCGGGACGACCCTGCGGAAGCGCGGCCGGGGTGAACACCACCCCCGAGGTTCCCAGGCTGAACGCGACCTCGCCCTCCCCCAGGCCCATCCCCGCCGCCGCCAGGTGCTGGTCGCCGCCCCCGGGGCCGACCAGCACGGTGTCACGCAGTCCCAGCCGGGCGGCGATCACCGGGAACACGGTCCCGGCGAGGTCGTCAGGGGCGAGTACCCGGGGCAGCAGCTCCTCCCAGTCCAGGTCAGGGGAGACGTGCTGGGCGAGCAGGTCGCTGCGCCACCGCTGCTGGTGCGCCGCGTAGTACCCGGTGCCGGAGGCGTTCGACCGGTCTGTGACGTGTTCTCCGGTCAGCGCGAAGGTCAACCAGTCGGCCGGCACCATGAGCCGCCGCACCCGCGCCAGGTTGTCCGGCTCCTCGCGGGCGAGCCAGGCCAGCTTCGCGATCGTCAGCGCCGGGTTGAGCGGCAGCAGCACCTCCTCGACCCACGACTCCTGCGGGCGCTGGAGGAGCAGCCGCTCGACGTCGGGAGCGGCTGTGGTGTCGTTCCACAGCTTCACGGGGCGGACCGGGCAATCATCGGCGTCGAGTGCCCCGAGTCCCTGGCCCGGGGGACCCCCGCGGCACGCCCCG
>JAEYNS010000082.1 GCA_023412435.1 Actinomycetes bacterium
GTGCCGGTGGGCTCGGCCCAGGTGTGCACCGAGTAGCGGGTGCCGCCTCTGCCGTCGTTGACCTGGAAGTCCAGGCCCTGGAAGGTGTCGGCGCCCCCCTGCCCCAGCAGCGACACCGCGAGTTCGACGACGTACCCGCCCTCGACCTCGGCAGTGGCGCTGGCCAGCCGCGCGGACTGGGCAGCCTGGTCACCGGTGCCGAAGGAGCGGGAGTTCGTCGCGCTCACCCGCATCTGGGAGTCGGAGTCCCGGTACCCGCCGTTCTTGGCATTGCCTGCGTCGATGAACAACTCCACCGAGTCCTGCACCCAGGGGTCGCTGCCGGAGACGTCGAGCACCGGATCGGCCACCTCGAACAGCACGTAGAGCGTGTCGTCGGCCCACAGCGTCCGCACCTCGGCGGTCGCGCCATCGGCGCTACCCTCCACCGTGTTGCCGGTGCTGACGGAGGTCGCCGCCTGCCACGCGTCGTCGACCGACCCGTCGATCACGGGTGCGGTGCCCGCGGCCTCGACGTCGACGGTCGACAGGTCCTCCAGGAAGGTCAGAGTCCCCGTGGCGCCCGGCGAGTTCCAGGCCCCGACCACAGTCGAGCCGGCCAGCACCCTGACATCGAGTTGCGCCGAGCCACCGACTGCCACCCCTGAGTGCGGCACCTGGATGGCGGCCCGCCACCCGGCGGCGTCGTCGAGGACCGCCACCGGAACCTCAGCGCTGCCGTCCGAGCCCACCCGGTAGGTGGTTCCCTCGTACTGCACCTCGATCGCGTCCGAGCTGTCGGCGGCCACCGTCACCAGGAGGGTCAGGTGATCGGCGGTCCAGCGCGGGATGAAGCTGCCCGCGTCCGCGGTCAGCCGCTGGGCCGGCAGGTTCCGCCACGCCACGGAGTCGGCCACCGTCGCCAGCGGGAGCTCGCCGCCGAAGACGTTGGCGGCCACCTGCAGCGGCGGCAGCTCGTCGGAATCGACCGCGCCGAAGTAGGCCGGCTTGGCCTGCAGACCCGCGTCGAACAGCAACGGGGCCTGGGCGGAGCGCCACGACCTGTTGTCGGTCAGGCCCCACACCGTCACCGAGAACATGTCGCCGGTGGCGGCGTCGAACTGCCGGAACACCCGGAACGCGTCACGGTAGAAGTGGCCCTGGCGAACCAGGTTCGCCGCGCTCACCGGCGTGCCGATGGTGACGTCGAGCTCGGTGACCGCCTGCGCCACGTCCAGCGATGCGAACCGGGTCAGGGCAGCCTGCAGCGAGCTGATCGGCGTGGTGAGGCTGACGTGGAACTGGTGCCCCACCCCGTCCAGCGGCACCCCGGCGGCCAGCAGTCGCTCGACGAGCGCGAAGTACTGGTCCTGCTTGAGCCCCTGTTCGGTGTTGTAGTCGTTGATGAACAGCGCGACCGGACGCGCCACCTCGCTGTCGGGGACGGCGTAGGTCTCGTTGAACGCCGCATCGGCCAGCTCGAAGGCGAGGGGGATGTAGTCCTCGCCGAAGACTGCGTACCAGGCGCTGCGGCGCAGGCCGTCGTCCTGGGCTGCGTCGGAGACCACCTCGTTGACCACGTCCCAGGCGACCAGCGGGTTGGTGGCCGACCCGAACGGGCCGTACCGCTCGGAGATCGCCCGGGCGACGTTGTCGATGTGGGTGGCCAGCCGGTCACGCAGGAAGGCACGGTCGGCGTCGTTGTCGCCCAGCTGGCGCCCGGTGTCGTCGGTGAAGAACCAGTCAGGGGTCTGGGAATGCCACAGCAGGACGTGCCCGTACAGCTTCAGGTTGTTCGCCTGGGCGAAGTCGAGCAGCGTGAGGGCCTCCGGGTGCGGACGGAAGTTGCGCTCCGCGTCGTACCAGGCCTCGACCTTCATGTGGTTCTCGGCGGTGATCTGGTTGAAGTGGTGGTTGACAAGGAGGGCCGGGTTGCCGGTGGCCTCCCTGCTGTCGATCGCCACCCCGACCGGGAAGTCCACGGTGTTCTTCAGCGGCTCGAGGTCGGTCTGCACCACCGGCGGCTCCGGCACCCAGACCCTCACCTCGTCGACGAGGAAGGTCGACGTGTTCCCGCTCTGGTACAGGGTCTCGAAGTAGAGCTCCGCCTCGGTGTCGAAGGCGGGCATCGTGAACTGGCCGCCGACCCTGGTCCAGCCGTCGTTGCGCAGCCCCGTCAGCGATACCAGGTTGCTGAAGGTGGGCGACCCCTCGCGCACCGTCCGCGCCGACAGGGTCGCCTCACCCGGGTCCTCGCCCTCGGCGAACCGCACCCAGGCCTCGAACTCCAAGGTGGTGCCGCCGAGGCCCTCGACCGCCGACACGTCGTACTGCATGCCGTCACCGTCGTTGTCGCGATCCGACACCTGGGCCGCGTTCGCGGTGCCGTCAGCCCCGCCGGCCACCACGGTCAGCGTCGGCGCGGTCTCGTCGGGGAGCCGCGGGACCCAGCCCTGCAGCGTGCCGTCCTCGAAGTCGGTGTCGATCAGGGTGGTGCCGGGTTGCGGCCCGCCGCCGGGGCGCGGGACGGTGATCGTCACGTCGTCCACCAGCAGCGTCGCGGTGGTCGACGCCTCGAGGTAGAGCTCGACGGGCGGGTTCTCGGCGTCCGGGGTGAAGCTGCCGGTCAACTGCACCCATTCGGCGTCGGTGACGTTCAGGCGGTCGGTCACCCACGGGTACTGGTTCCACCCGTCCTCACCGGTGGCGTTGGGCTGGTTGACGCCGAAGTTCACGCCTGCGGCCGCCTCGCCCGCGGCCAGCTTCACCCAGGCCGAGATGGTGTACTGCACGTTGCCCGCGGTGAACACGTTCTCGGCCACCACGCGGGCACCGGTCCAGGTGTCCGCGCGGCCACTCACCTGCAGCGCCTGCGCGCCGCTGTGGGCGTCTGCGACGAGGCTGAGCTCGGCGGTGCCACGCGACTCCCAGGGCGCCGTCGACTCACCCTCGAAGTCGCTGGCCAGGACGGTGAGGTAGTCGGGTTCCGGCTCGGGAGCGGTGATCCGGATGTCGTCGACCAGGAACTCGGCGGTAGGGCTGGCCGACTCGATGTAGAGCACGGTGGGCGGATGCTGGGCGTCGACTGTGTAGTAGCCGGAGAGTTGCACCCACTCGTCCGCGGTGACCGCCACCCGGCCGCCGACCCACGGGTACTCGTTCCACTCCTCGTCGGGGTCGATCCGGGGCTGGTTGACGCCGAAGTTCAACTCCGTGGCCTCAGCTCCGGCGGGCAGCTTCACCCACCCGGTGACGTGGTACTCGCCCTCGGTGAACAGGGTCGAGACGTCGACCTGGGGCCCGTGCCAGCCTTCGGACCTGTTGGCCACCAGCAGCGCCTGGCTGCCGGAGCGGGCGTCGTCGGACAACGACAAGGCGGCGGGGCCGCGGCCCGTCCACGGTTCATAGCCGCCCTCGAAGTCGCTCTCCAGGACCACGACGTCGGCCGCGTGCGCAGGAACTGCCGCCAGGGTGACAGAGACGAGCGCGCCTCCGGCAGCGAGCGAGATCGCTGCCAGTCCGCTCAGGAAGTTTCGCCAGGCCTGCCTCATTTGCTTGCTCCTTTGCGCGCATGACGGCGTCGTCGCGGCTCAGGCTAGGCAGCCGGTTCCTCTGCTGGCAACGGTTGAAACGTTGCCGAACGGATCGAAACTCTATCGAAAACTGCGCGATCGTGACCGGTGCGGCAAACGTTTTCTCCCCACTCACCGCGACCCCGCCCAGGGTGGGCGGGGCCGCGGCCAGTGGTCCTACTTCTTGACCTTGACCACCCTGGAGGTGGCCGCCAGCGGCTTGTGGCCCTTGGCGGTGGCCACCACGGTGACCGAGAGCCCATGGCCCTTGTCAGCCCTGGCGACCCGGTAGAGCGGCTTGGTGGCCCCGGAGATCGGCTTCCCGTCCCGCTTCCACTGGAAGCTGAACGTCAGCTTGTCCTGGTTCCACCTCCCGGGGGTCGCCAGCAGCACCCAGCCGACCCGCGCCTTGCCCACGATCCTGGGCGGGGACAGGTTGGCCAGCGCCTTGGCGACCGGGACGACGGCCGCGGAGGCCACCGACACCGCAGTGGCGCCGGACGCCCTCGCCGTGACCACCACCGTCAGGGCACGTCCCACATCGTGGGGGCCGACCCGGTAGGTGCGCCCGGTCGCCCTGGGGATGTCCTTGCCGTCGCGCTGCCAGCGGTAGCTGAACGTCACGCCCTCGGTCGGCCACCAGGTACCGGGGTCGGCCTTGAGGGTGGCGTTCTTGACTGCCTTGCCGAGGATCCGCGGCGGGGTGAGGTTGACCGCGGCGGCGTCCGGCCCGGCCACCGCGAGAGAGGTCCACCCGATGAGTTCGTCCTCGTTGGTGAACACCGCGAGCTTGTGAGTCCCGGCCGGAGTGCCGGGCGGCAGGGTGAGGGTCACCGTGCCGTCAGCCGCTACCGGTCCCGCGTAGAGCAGCACCGGCTCGGAGAACAACCAGACCTCGACCTGGTCGTTGGCGAGTTCCTCCCCGCCCACCGTCACCACAACCTGGTCGCCGGCCCGCGCCGCAACCGGGCCGTGAACCGACCCGGCATTCTCGTCGGTCAGCTCGCCGTCCTCGGCCGGCGGGATGACGAGCGGCTTCGCCCGCCCCAACGCGGGCGGGGAG
>JAEYNS010000098.1 GCA_023412435.1 Actinomycetes bacterium
ACCGGATGCCGATGGTGATCCCGCACCAGGCCTGGCGCGACTGGCTGGATCCCGAGTTCGCCGGCGATCCGCGCGACCTGCTGCACGTCCCTGCCCCCGAGCTCGAGGCGTACGCGGTGTCGCGGGCCGTCGGCAGCGTCGCCAACAACCACCCCGACCTGGTGCTGCCGCTGGCGGAGGAGACGGGGGAATAGGCTGCCGGGTCGAGGTCGTTGAGACCGTTGTGATCGCGACCCCGACGGCACCCGGCTGGACCGAACTGGGCTCGTCGCTCGTCAAGGGACTACCCTCGATGGTGATGACCCTCCCAGCCCTGCCCGACGACACCGTCGCAGACCCCACCGCCGAATCCTCCGAGGAGCGCACCGCGCGCTTCGAGCAGGACGCCCTTGGCTACCTCGACCAGCTCTACGGCGCCGCCTTGCGGATGACCCGCAACCCCGCTGATGCCGAGGACCTTGTCCAGGAGACCTTCGCGAAGGCGTACGCGTCCTTCCACCAGTTCACGCCGGGCACCAACCTGAAGGCCTGGCTGTACCGGATCCTCACCAACACCTTCATCAACACCTACCGCAAACGGCAGCGGCAGCCCCAGCTGGCCGGCGGGGACACCATCGAGGACTGGCAGCTCGCCCGTGCCGAGGCGCACACCTCGACCGGCCTGCGCTCGGCCGAGATGGACGCTTTGGACCGGATGCCCGACTCGGCGGTGACGGAGGCGATGAACGCCCTCGCCCCCGACTTCCGGCTGGCGGTCTACCTGGCCGATGTGGAGGGGTTCGCCTACAAGGAGATCGCCGAGATCATGGGTACTCCGATCGGGACGGTGATGTCGCGGCTGAACCGTGGCCGCAACCAGTTGCGCAAGCTGCTGGCCGACTACGCCAGGGAGAACGGCTTGATCCCCGGTGAGAGCCATGTCTGAGCCCGAGGTCAACCGGGAGGCGTGCCACCACATCCTCGACCGGGTCTACCAGTTCCACGACCATGAACTCACCGAGGAGGAGGCGGCCGAGATCCGGCGCCACCTGATGGCCTGCGAGCCCTGCCTGGACGAGTTCGACGTCGAGCAGGCGATGCGGCTGCTGATCCGGCGCGGCTGCGGCTCGGCGTCGGCGCCGGAGAGCCTGCGCATGCGGATCCGGACCAGCTACAGCCGGACCACCGTCGTCACCACCGAGACCGACTAGCTCCCGGACGGCGGGCGCCTGAGGTGGTCACGACCACGGTCCCGCCAGATGCCGGCTGGGCTACCGGCGAGCGACCCGGTCATCACTTCACCGGTCTCGGCTTCCCATACACCACCATTTCCCCGTTTGGTGGCGGCGAGGGGCCGGCTCCCGACACACTGTGGGGCAGGGGAATCCGTGAGGGCGGGCAGCCGCTTCGGCCAGTGGTTCTGTGCAGTACCTGCGGGAGGGGAGCCCATGAGGCGGTCGATCCGGTTCGTGCTCGCGGCAGCCGTGGTCGCGGTGGCCGTCAGCTTGTTCGCGGTCCCTCCCGTGGCGAGCGCGCAGGGGGAGAGCCCAGAGCCGACGTCCGCCGCGTTGATACCCGACACCGCGTTCGCGGCCTGTCTCGAGCGCGCGGCCAAGACCTCCGAGCTGACAGCGCAGGTGCTCGCCGGGCTGACCACCGTGTCGTGCTGGTCGGCGGCTGATGCATCGATCAGCGACCTGACGGGCGTCGATCTGCTGACCGAGGTCAGGACGCTCAGGTTGGCATCGTCGCAACTGACCGAGATAGGGCTTCTGGGTGGCCTGCCCGACCTGCGCGAGTTGCAGCTGAATGTGCCCGCCCAGGTCAACCTCGCCCCGCTGGCCGACCTCCCCGCCTTGTCCGCCCTGAGCCTGACGACCACACCCGACCATGACCTCCGGTTCCTCGACGGCATGGAGCTGGACTGGATCGATGTCTCGGCCACCGGACCGCGCGCCTTCGCCGCTGCCGGGATCCCGGTCCTGCGGGGTTCATTCACCATCGGCGGCAAGGAACTGGAGACGCTGAGTGGCGTGGAGGGCTGGTCGGCGCAGGCAGCCCACGTGTGGGGTTCGAAGGTGACCGACCTCTCCCCGCTGGAGGGCAGCAGGATCGACTGGCTGCTGATCCACCCCGGTGAGGTGAGAGACCTGGAGCCGCTCGCCCGCATCGAGGGCTTGACCAGGCTGTGGCTGATGGGTCAGCCAGCGTCCGACCTGCATGCCGTCGGGTCGCTGAAGGAACTCGAAGTGCTCGACGTGTCGGGCTCCGCAGTGAGTGATCTCTCGCCGCTCGCGGGAATGCCGGCCCTCAAGTCGCTGAGTGTGCGCAACACCCCCGTCGTCGACGTCTCAGTTGCCGCGACGCTGCCCTCGCTGGCCAGCCTCGACGTGTCCTCGACCGAGGTCACTGATCTCGGCGAGCCCGGCTCGCTGTCGCACCTGAGGGTCCTGACGGGGTACCACAGCGCACTCCAGTCACTGGAGGCGGTCCGGGGCGCAACCGGGCTTGAGTCGGTCAACCTGAACCGGGCGCAGATACGCGACCTCTCGCCACTGTCCGACCTGCCGGACGGCGCCACGGTGCTGCTGGACGACAACCAGATCCATGACTTCTCCCCACTCGCGGGCTGGACCGGGACGCTGTCCGCGATCGGGCAGAAGGTGACTCTCCCGGACGTGGTAGCAGAGACCAGTTATCCGATCGCGCTGCTCGACGAGCATGGCGAACTGCTCGACTTCGGTGGCGGATACCGCGACTTCGACGGGGTGCTGCACTACACGTCTCCCGCCGCGATGTCGTTCCAGCTGCGCAACTCCACGGTGCCCGCCACGATCACCATCGACCTCCGCCAGAACGTCCTGCCCGGCAAGGCGTTCACCAGGACCCGCCGCCCCACGATCACCGGCGGGCACAACCCCCGGGTCGGGCGCCGGCTCACCGTGTCGACACCCGCCTGGACGCCCGCAGTCGGTTGGTACACCTATCAGTGGTTCCGCAACGGCACAGTGATCGAGGGCGCCACCGGAAGCAGCTACACCCCTACCTCGGCCGACTACGACACCACGCTGCGGGTCGCCGTGACCGGCCACCGCGAAGGATACGGGGCCGCGATCGCCAACTCGGCCTTCACCGACTACGTCGCGAAGGGGTGGTTCGCGTCCACACCGGCGCCGAGGATCACCGGGACACGCGCAGTCGGCAAGACCCTCACCGCGACCCTGGCCTGGTCGCCGAAGCCGTCCACCACCACCTACCAGTGGTACCGCGACGGCCGCCGGATCACGAAGGCGACCAAGTCCACCTACAAGTTGGTCGCCTCCGATCGGGGGAAGCGGATCACGGTCAAGGTCACCGGCAAGAAGCGCGGCTACTACACCCATAGCCGCACCTCGGCGAAGACCAGTGCCATCGCCAAGGGCACCATGACCGCGTCCGCCGCGACCATCACCGGCACACCGGCCGTGGGCCGCACGCTGACCGCGATCCACGGCGCCTGGACGCCCACGGGCGTGCGATACAGCTACCAGTGGTACCGCGACACCACACCGATCCGGGGGGCCACCGCGAAGACACGCCGGATCAGCCGGTCCGACGTCGGGCACACGATAGCCGTCCGCATCACCGGCAGGAGGACCGGGTACACCACCACCACCCGGCTGTCCCCGTCGGTCACCGTGACCTGACAGCACGAGGTCACCGGCGACGGGAGTGCGGTTGCCGCCGACGATCCGTACGCGTGCCGGGTGTGTGGCCGACGAAGGTGTGGCGCCTGCCGGTCGGGATCCACCTGACATGGCAGAGCCCCCGCCGGATCGACGGGGGCTCTG
>JAEYNS010000102.1 GCA_023412435.1 Actinomycetes bacterium
GGCCCGGTCCACACCCGCCCCGCCCTCACGGTCTCCACCCCCAGGAACCCACCACCCGATCCACCTCAGCCCGAGGAAGGAACGCCGTGCTCATCGCACACGACCTCGGCACCAGCGGCAACAAGGCCTCACTGCACGACGAGACCGGACGACTGCTGGCTGCCGTGACCGTCGGATACCCCACCCGCTACGCCGCCGACACCACCAGCGAGCAGGATCCCCAGGACTGGTGGCGCGCCGTCGTCGCCGCGACCAGAGCTCTCCTCGCCGACGGCCCCGTTCGCGCCGACCAGGTGCGGGGCCTGTGCGTGTCCGGACAGATGATGGGCGCCGTCCTGCTCGACGGTGCGGGGGCACCCGTTCGTCCGGCGATGATCTGGTCCGACCAGCGCGCGACCGCCCAGGCGGCACAGCTCGAGTCGGCGATCGGTACCACTGCCGGGTACCAGCTGACCGGCCACCGGTTCGCTGCGACCTACACCCTGCCCAAGCTGATGTGGGTGCGCGACAACGAGCCCCAGGTGTGGGCGGCCACCCGCGCGGTCTGCGTCGCGAAGGACTACGTGAACCTGCTGCTGACCGGGCGCCTGGTCACCGACCATTCCGACGCCTCCAGCACCGACGCCTACGACCTGCTGGGCGGCTCGTGGTCGCAACCCCTGCTGGATGCCGCCGGCATCGACGCCGGCCTGTGGCCGGAGATCGTGGACTCCACCACCGTGATCGGCCCCCTGTCGGGCGCCGCGGCCGACGAGCTCGGCCTTCCGTCCGGCACCCGGGTGGTGGCAGGCGGCGGCGACGGCCCGATGGCCTCGATCGGCGCCGGCTGCACCAGCCCCGAGGCGAACGGCTACGTCTGCCTCGGCACCTCGGCCTGGTTCGCCACCACCACCACCCGCCCGGTGCTCGATCCCGAGCGTCGTTCGTTCACCTTCCGCCACGTCGTGCCGGGGCTGTTCACCCCCTGCGCCACCACCCAGACCGGCGCCGGCTCGCTGCAGTGGCTGCGCGGCGTGGTGGGTGGGACCATCCCCGACCTCGTCGCCGCCGCGGGCACCGTCCGTGCCGCGCAGGACGGCCTGTTCTTCCTTCCCTACCTGCTCGGGGAGCGCTCCCCCTGGTGGGACGCGGCAGCGTCGGGCGCGTTCATCGGCCTGCGTCCCCATCACACCTGCGCCCACCTGGCTCGCGCTGTCCTCGAGGGGGTCGGGTTCAACCTCGCGCTCTGCCTGGCGCCGCTGGCCCCGGCGGGCCGTCCGGTCGACGTGATCGGGGGCGGGGCCGCCAGCGACACCTGGCTGCAGCTGCTGAGCGACATCTGGGGCCTGCCGGTTCGTCGCCGGAACGTGACCGACCAGGCCAACAGCCTCGGCGCGGCGGTCACCGGCCTGGTGGGGCTCGGACTGGCAGACTTCGCCACGGCAGGGGAGCTGTCGCGGGTCGAGGCCGAGTTCGAGCCGTCCGTCGAGGCGGGCGCTCTGGGCGAGCAGAGGGACCGGTTCGAGGCGGCCTATCATGCACTATCCGGCTGGTTCTGAGCCCGAGGAGAAGAGGGCCGTGGTCACGATCTACGACGTCGCCAAGCGCGCCGGGGTCTCGCCAGCGACCGTCTCCCGGGTCTTCAACGGCATCAAGGTCACCCCCGACAGGGTGGAGGCGGTGAACCGCGCCGCGAAGGAACTCGGCTTCGTCCCCAACCGCAACGCCCGCCGGCTGCGGACCAGCTCGTCCGAGATCATCGCGATGATGATCCCGGACATCGAGAACCCGTTCTTCACGGTGATGACCCGGGCGGTGGAGGACGTCGCCAGGGCGCGGGGTTACTCGGTCATGCTGTGCAACACCGATGAGGACCCCGCCAAGGAGCAGGAGTACCTGCGCGTCGCCGTCAGCGACCCTGTCGCCGGGGTGATCCTCGCCCCGAGCAGCGTGCACACCGACCTGTCCATCGCGCTCGCGCGGGACGTCCCCGTGGTCTGCGTCGACCGCCACGCCGCCACCCACGAGGTGGACACCGTGGTCGCCGACAACCTGGACGGGGCCACCAGCGCCGCGGCCCTGCTGTTCGAGGCGGGCTACCGCAGGGTCGCCTGTGTCAGCGGACCGGAGCAGGTCGAGACCGCCGACCTGCGGTACCAGGGGTGGCTGCGGGCGTACCAGAACGCGACCGGCTCCAGGCCTCCCACCGAGTTGGTGGTCAGGACCAGCTACACGCTGGCCGGTGGCGAGCAGGCCACCCGCGAGTTGCTCGCCCTGCCGGAGCCGCCGGACGCCATCTTCGCCGCCAACAACAAGCTGGCGTCCGGGGTGATCCGGGTGCTCGCGGAGGAGGGGCTGCTGCCGCCGAAGCTCGGTCTGGTGTCGTTCGGCGGCCTGCCCCTCGTCCTGCTGGTGCCGGTGGGGGTGATGGTCACCCACCTGCCCGCGCGCCGGCTCGGCGAGACCGCCGCCGCCATGCTGATGGACCGCATCGAGGGCTTCACCGGGCCGGGCCGCGAGGTCGTCCTTCCGCTGGTCTACGGCGACGAGGACGAGGGCAGGGAACTCATCAACGGACGCGTCCAGAGCGCCTGAACCGGGCCCCGGGATGCACGCAGGAGCCCTCCGCACAGGCCCTTGGCCTTGACTCTGAAATCGATTGCTGAGATTCTTGAGGTACCCCGTCACCGCCCGGGCACAGCCGCCCGCACCGCCGGCAGACGAGCTTCGTCACCGCTAGGAGAAGACTTGATGAGCACCTACACCTTCCCCACGATCACGCCGCGGCCGGCCGCTGAGCCGAACACCGTCTACACCATCGCCAACGGCGACCTGCGGCTCACCACCAACGTCAAGACCTGGGACATGCAGCAGCAGGTCGAGCGCGAGTTCGCTGCGGCGGTGGAGTCGCAGGGATGGGCAGTCAAACGCGCCCACGGGATCAACCCCGAGACCGGCCACGGCTTCATCGACAGCCAGCACTACGGCCGCCAGGTGTTCAAGAACGTTCCCAGGGAGGCGCCGCTGGTCGTCGTCGAGGCCGTGTGGCAGTACAGCCACCACGTCCTGCACGGCCTGCGCGACCACCAGGGACCGATCCTGCTGGTCGCCAACTTCGCCGGTGACTTCCCCGGCCTGGTCGGGATGCTGAACCTGCACGGCTCGCTGGTCAAGGCCGGCATCAAGCACTCGACGCTGTGGAGCAAGGACTTCACCGACGAGTGGGCACGCACCAAGCTCGCCGAGTGGCTCGAGACCGGCGAGATCGTCCACGACATCTCCCACGTCCGCGACCTGCCGGCGCTGCCGGAGTCGGAGGAGAAGCGCCTCGGCGAGGCGCTCGCCGAGCAGCTCAAGGAGGACAAGGCGATCATCGCCGTCTTCGACGAGTACTGCATGGGCATGTACAACGCCCTGATCGACGACGAGTTGATGAACCCGGCCGGCATCTACAAGGAGCGTCTCTCGCAGAGCGCCCTGGTCGCCGAGATGAACAAGGTCAGCGAGGAGGAGGCCGCCGCCGTCCGCACGTGGCTGGACGAGGCGGGCATGACCTTCCACGTCAACAACGACGGCGACTGGAAGGAGAACCTCACCGACGAGCAACTGCACCAGCAGATGAAGATGTACGTCGCCGCCGTCCGGATGGCCGACGACTTCGGCGCCGACGTGGTCGGCATCCAGTACCAGCAGGGCCTGAAGGACATGGTGCCGGCGTCCGACCTGGTCGAGGGCCTGCTGAACAACGTCGAGCGCCCGCCGGTCACCTCACGCGACGGCTCCCGCGTCCTCTACGAGGGCGAGGCGATCCCCTGCGCCAACGAGGTCGACGAGGGCGTGGCCATCGACGCACTGGTCACCAACCGGGTCTGGAACGCGATGGGCCTCGACCCGGCGACCACGCTGCACGACGTCCGCTGGGGCGACCAGTGGGGCGACGACTTCGTCTGGGTGCTGGAGATCTCCGGCTCGGTGCCCGCGTCGCACCTGGGCGGCTACGACAAGGCGCACTCGATGCGGCAGTCGTACTACTTCTTCCCGCTCGGCGGCGGCACCCTCTCCGGTGTCTCCAAGCCCGGCGAGATCGTGTGGTCCCGGGTCTTCATCATGGACGGCGAACTGCACGTCGACCTCGGCCGCGGCACCTGCATCGAGATGCCCGCCGAGGAGGTCCAGCGCCGCCTGGACTCCACCAACCCGGAGTGGCCGATCATGAACGCCGTCCTGCACGGCGTCGGCCGCGACCAGTTGATGGCCCGCCACAAGGCCAACCACCTCAACGTCGCCTACGCCACCGACGCCGAGACCGCCGACAAGGCACTCGTCGCCAAGGCTGCGATGTTCGAGGCGATGGGCTACAAGGTCCACCTGGCCGGGGATGTGCTGCAGGGCCTGTGAGCTGATGATCGCTGCGGGCCACCCTTCGGGGGGGGGGGCCGGGCGCGCCGCGCGGGGGGGGGGGCGCGGGGGGCGGG
>JAEYNS010000184.1 GCA_023412435.1 Actinomycetes bacterium
TGAGCCTGCCGGACGCGGAGACGGCGCTGGCGGTCACCGGCTACCCGCGCGGTGCGATCACCCCGTTCGGGGCCAGTCGGGCCTGGCCGGTGGTCGCCGACGCCGACATCGCCGGGCGACGGATCTCGATGGGCGGCGGCGAGCACGGCCTGGCGATCGCGGTGGAGGCCGACGATGTGATCGCGGCGCTGGGCGCCACGGTCGCCGATGTGACCAACAGTGCTGGTCACTGACACCGGAGACATTCCCCGGTCTGTGCCGCCCTCACCATCGGCGGTCACTCCCATGGCTGGTCACTGACACCGGGGACAGTCCCCGTGGGGGTCAGCCCACGCTGCGCGGGTCGTTCAGCGGGTCCGCTCCCGCCTCTTGTGGTTCGGTCTCGGAGTCTGGCGGGGCCGCGGCGGTGTAGGCCTCGGACAACTGGTGATAGGGGCGCGACCAGAAGGCGATGAGCGTGAGGATCATCCCCGCCACCCCGGACAGGATGAACACTAGCGCGATCCCGCGCGCCTGACCCTCGCCGAGCAACCAGCCGAGCGCCTCGCGTCCGGCATCGGAGTTCATGTAGGGGATCAACAGGTACTCCGCAACCGGACCGATGATGAAGGCGGTCAGCGGTGCCGCCGCGATCTCGATGCTCATCGCGAAACCGAACACCCTGCCCTGGCGCTCGAAGGGCACCACCCGTTGCAGGACTGTCTGCTCCGCGGCCTCGGCGATCGGGATGATCGCCATGTACACCAGGACGCCGGCCGCGAGCAGCCAGATCGACTCGCGCAGCGTGAAGCCGATGCAGATCGCCCACATCACAAGGTTGCACCCGAGCAGGGTGCGCAGTGGTCGCGGTCCCAGCCCCTTGCGGGAGACCCAGGCGCCGCCGACCAGGAAGCCGAAGCTCAGCACGCCCCACATCACGCCCCAGAACTCCACCGAGACCAGGGACAGCCCATACGGGTCGATCAGCGCGAGGAAGACCCCGCCCAGCAGGTTGTTGAACGTGGTGAACACGACCAGCCAGACCAGCCCCGGAACGGCCCGGATGGCGCGCCAGGCACCGGCGAAATCGACCGGCCTGGGAGCGTCCTCGGCGTGGACGATCTCGGGCTCGGGGATGCTCACCGTCCACAGGTGGAGCAGCGACAGCACCGTCACCCCTGTCGCCAGCAGGAGGGACCAGGTGATCCCGAGCTGGCCGACCGCCAGGCCGGCGAAGACCGAGGTGACAGCGAACGTCAGCCCGTTGACGATGCCGACCATGCCGTTGGCGCGGGCCCGCTCGGCGTCCGGCACGAGCAACGTCACGATCGTGCTCAGCGCGATCCCGCGGGCCGACTCCATCACCGCTCCCGCCAGCAGCGGCAGCAGGAAGGCGATGAACAGCGGGGAGCCGATGGTGAGGATCTGGTCACGGGGGGCCACGAGGAAGACGGCGAGCCCGATTCCGAACAGGATCGTGGTGGCGGTCTGGGCCGACACCATCACCGTCTTCTTCCTGGTCCGGTCGATCCAGGAGCCGAACGGCACCCCCATGACCGCCAGCAGCAGCATGTAGCCGCCGCCGAAGATCGCGGTGACCAGCACCGATCGGGTCTCGAGGTAGAGCCAGAAGGTGACGGCCATCCACACGAAGGACGTGGTGAGGTTCGCGATGAAGGTGTTCACCAGCACAGCGTTGAAGTGCCGCCGGTTCTCGACCGCTGGAGGGGAGACCATCCGCCCTCCTTCCCGGGGTGTGGACAGGACTGTCCGACCCTAAACCAGCCCTGTGACAATGCCCAGACTCCACCGCACCCCTGCGGGGACAACGGGGGATTCCCCCGATCCGGGCGACCCCCGTCCATCTTCTGCCACCTGGACGACCCGGCTGCCCTGGGTGTCGGCCGGCCCCGGTATCTGGCAGAAGTTGTCGGGCGAGGTCAGTTGTCGGTGACGGAGCCGAGCAGCGGCGGCTCGCTCGACCAGGGGAAGGAGACCCACTCGCTGGTGTGCCGCCAGACGTAGTCGCACTTCACCAGGGAGTGCGGCTTCTCGTACAGCACCGCCGTGCGCGCCTCGGCGACGTGCTCGGCGCAGAAGTCGTGCACCGTCCGCAGGGTCTCCCCGGTGTCGGCGACATCGTCGACGATCAGGATCCGCTGGCCCGACAGCGCCACCCCGGCCGGCACCGGGGGCAGCAGGACGGGCATCGGCAGCCGCTCCTCGACGCCGGTGTAGAACTCGACGTTGATGATGTGCAGGTTCTTGATGCCCATCGCGTAGCTCATCGCTCCTGCCGGGACGAGGCCGCCGCGGGTGATCGAGAGCAGCAGGTCGGGCCGGTAGCCGGAGTCGACCACCGCAGCGGCGAGTTCCCGGATCGCGGTCCCGAAGGACTCCCAACTCAGGACCTCGCGCGCAGAACTCATTGGTCCATCCTGCCAGCGCCGAAGGGCGGACGGCGCCCGGTTCGGTGCCATTGCGCGGACCGCGCTCAGTACGCTGGCCCGATGCACCGGGCGATCATCATCGTGGACGGACGCGTCCAGGGCGTCGGCTTCCGGTGGTGGGCCGCCGACCAGGCCCGCAGTCTCGGGCTGGTGGGGCGCGCCGTGAACCTCGACGACGGCACCGTCGAGGTCGACATCCAGGGGGACCTCGAGAAGGTCAGCACGATGATCCGCCGGGTGATCGAGCAGCCGACCGCCACCGGCCGCCCCGGAATGGTGACCGACCACTCCTTCCGGTGGGCCGACCCGGTCCCCGGCGCGACCGGCTTCCGGGCGTACTAGGTGAGGGCTGATGAGACG
>JAEYNS010000246.1 GCA_023412435.1 Actinomycetes bacterium
GGAGTGGATGGTGGCGGCCGCCGAGCAGCGGCTGCGGCAGGCGGCCCGGCAGCCGATGTCGGCAGCCCTCGTGAACCGCGCAGCGCGGGAGACCAGCTCGGAAGTGGCCGCCGACGTGCGTGCCCTGCTCGCCGCCGCTCAGCGATCTCGCGCCGAGGAGTCGCGGAGACGACTCACGGAATGGGCGGCTGCCGCGCGGCTGCGTCCGGGAGTCGATACGGCACTGCTGGTTGATGCCATCGACCTCCAGGTCGCCGGCGTTGTCGGACGTCACCTTGCTGCGGATCTCGGCGATCCGCAGCGCTTCCTCCAGCGCGCGGACTCGATCGCGGACGAACTGCGCGCTCACCTTCGGCTGCTCCTGCATGGGGCTGTGGAAAGCGGATCGACATGACCACGATGCTTGGCACCGTCCTGGGTTGCTGGCGCTATGACCGCCTCGATGACTCGGCGCGTGCCGCCGTTCGGGCGAAGCGCCTGAAGCGACTACTCGACCACACCCGCCGACGCAGCCCGGCGTACGCCGCGCGTTGGGACGGGCTTCCCGACCACCTCGAGCTGTCCGACCTGCCCGCGGTGACGAAAGCCGAGCTCATGCCCGACCTGGGGCACTGGGTGACCGACCCGCACTTCTCGGAGGCTTCGCTGCGGGCCTATCTGGCGGATCGAGACAACATCGGCCGCCGGCTGGACGGCCGCTGGCTGGTGTTCACCACCAGCGGCTCCACCGGCGATCCGCTCGTCGCCCTCTACGACCGCTCGGCCACCGCGGTACTGTCCGGGGTGAACACCGCTCGGGGGCTCGCCCGCGGCTCCGCCCTGAAGCGGCTCTTCTCCGCTGGTGGACGCTCGGTAGGGGTCTTCGCCGAAGGCTTCTACCTGAGCCACGCGTCGGTAAGGGCCCGGGTGCTGGCCATGCCCTGGAAGGCGAAGCAGTTCCAGGTGGTCAGCGCACTCAAGCCGATGGCTCAGATCGTCGCGGCGCTGAACGAGGCCCAGCCTGCCTTGCTCGGTGGCTACTCCACCGTCCTGGAGTTGCTGGCCACCGAGCAGGAGGCCGGCCGTCTGAGCGTGCGGCCGGCGCTGGTGATGGCCGGCGGCGAGGGGTTGAGCGTCCCGGCGAGGGAACGGATCGAGGCTGCCTTCGGCTGCTGGACCCAGCAGAGCTATGCCTGCACCGAGGGCGGCCCCATCGCCGCGGAGTGTGAGCACCGCCGACTCCACGTCAACGACGACTGGGTGATCATCGAGCCTGTCGATCACCAGAACCGGCCCGTACCGGCCGGAACGACCTCCGACAAGCTCCTGCTCACCCCGCTGTTCAACTACACCCAACCCTTCGTGCGCTATGAGGTGACCGACCGGGTGGCCCTGCACGACGACCCCTGCCCGTGTGCTCGACGCAGCCCCTGGCTGACCGTGGACGGGCGCTCCGACGACGTCGTCGAACTCACGACGACCTCCCGAGCGCCGGTGAAGGTCGCGCCGCTGGCCGTCTACGCCGCCCTGCAGGGGGTCCCCGGTGTGGCGCTGTTCCAGGTGGCGGTGGGCGGCAACAACCAGGTGGAGTTGCGCCTGAAGCCGGAAGCCGGAGCCGACCACACCCAGGTGGGCGAGGCGGCCCGTCGCAGGTTGGGTGACTTCCTGGCAGATCGCGGGGTGAGCGCTCACGTCCGGTTGGGCCCCGAGCCGACGCGCCAGCGCGGTGGCGGGAAGTTCCGCCATGTCATCGCGCTGGAGACCAGAGCCAACTCGAAAGGGCAGGCAATGCCATGAAGATCCTCGCACTGGAGCACGAGGTCTCGGGGACGGAGGCCATCCGCTTCCAGCAGTTCGCTGTCGCGGAGGCGCGTCGGGTGTGGGACCTGTGCCAGGCCGGGGTGATCCGCGAAACCTACTTCCGCGCCGATCGCAGCGAGTCGGTGCTCGTGCTGGAGTGCCCGTCGCGCGAGGACGCCGAGGCGGCCCTGGCGACGCTGCCGTACGTTCAGCAGGGCCTGATCGCGTTCGAACTCATCCCGCTGAGGGCCTACCCGGGCTTCGAGAGACTCTTCGAGCGATGAACCGCCGTCCGCATCCGCGGTGACGCGACCGACCTGGGCAATCGCCTGCGCAGCACGACAGCCACCGCTATGCTTCAACTGTGTTTGAATCAAGAGCGGCTGAAGTGTCGGCGTCGCTGCTGGCGGCGATTGCCGATCCGATCCGCTGGCAGCTGATCGCGCAGCTGTCGGAGGGGAAGCGGTGCGTGTGCGACCTGCAGACCGAGCCGGAGATCCAGCCGAATCTGCTGAGCTACCACCTGAGGGTGCTCCGGGAGGCCGGCCTGATCGAAGGGACGCGCCGCGGCCGCTGGATCGACTACTCGCTCACCGAGGGGGCCGGCGACCGGCTGCAGGCCGCTCTGCCCACCACGCGAGCCAGCCGCCGGCTGACCCTCATCCACTGAACACACCACCTCGGGCGCGTCGACGCCCACCACACAGAAGGACACCCGCGTGAACATCAAGATCCTCGGTCCCGGCTGCGCCAACTGCGTCAGGCTGGAGCAGATCGCGCGAGAGGCGGTCGCCGAGCTCGGCCTGACGGCCACCATCGAGAAGGTCACCGACTACGCCGACATCGCCGCGTACGACATCATGCGCACCCCCGGCCTGGTCGTCGACGAGCAGGTAGTGATCGCCGGTCGGGTGCCCACGAAGGCGCAGACCAAGGAACTCCTCGCCCCGCTGGCCCGCTGACCCACCCCAGCGGGAACCGAACCATGTCCTCCCCGACCACAGTCCGAACCGTGCCGTTCCTGTGGTGGCGCCTGGCCGGCGCCGCCGTGGGCTGGGTGGGGCTGTACCTGCTCAACGAGCGGCTGTGGACGTGGCTGTTCGCGGACGCCGCCGGGCTCGACCTCACCTCCCCGCTGGGCGGGGCGCTGCACTTCTTCTTCTACGACGTCGGCAAGCTGTTCCTGCTGCTGACCGGGCTGATGTTCGTGATCGGCATGCTGCGGGCCAGCTTCAACCTCGAGCGAGCCCGCGCCTACCTCGAGGGCAAGGGCCTGTTCGTCGGGCTCTTCCTCGCGGTCGTGCTCGGCGTGGTGACACCGTTCTGCTCGTGCAGCTCGATCCCGTTGTTCATGGGCTTCGTCGCCGCCGGGATCCCGCTGGCGATCACCCTCACGTTCCTGCTGGCCTCACCGCTGGTCAGCGAGATCGCCGCGATCATGATCGGCGACCAGTTCGGCTGGCCGATCGCCGCCGCCTACCTCGTCTCCGGATCGGCGCTGGCCATGGTCGTGGGCTGGGTCTTCTCGCGGTTCCGGCTCGACCACTGGGT
>JAEYNS010000278.1 GCA_023412435.1 Actinomycetes bacterium
CGGGGACCGCCGTCACGTTGATCGTGACGTCGGGATTGTCGGCCTTGAACTTCTCGGCGAGCTGGGGCAGCGCCTCCCCCTCGGCGCCCATCGCCCAGACGGTGAGGGTGCCGGTGGCGGGGCCTTCGGCGACTTCGCCGCCGGTCTGCTCGGCGCCGGGGCTGGCCGACGGCGCGTCCGTCCGGCCGCAGGCCGCGAGGAGCGCCGAGGCTGCCAGGACCGAGATCGTCGCCGCAGCGACCTTCTTCAGGGTGCGCATGGGTCTTCTCCTTCAGGGGGTGGGGTGGTGGTGCCCCGGGGCAGCCACGCGGGGGGACACGGCTCGACCGCCACGCTGCTGCGGTGCAGCGCGGGCAACGCCAGCGGCGGGATGGCCGCTGCTTCCGGCTCAACCATGGTTGACGCCTCCGTCACCGGTGACGCGGGCGGGTGGCCCGCGGACACCCAGTACCCCGCTCGCCGGCACCTCACACGCCGCCGCCCCCGCCAATCGAGCCACCCGCCATCGGGGCACGCCGTGGCGGCGGGCACCGCGAGGGTGCGCTTCGGTGGCCTACCGGGTGGTCAGGACAAGGCGAGCGCTGCGGCGAGCCGCTCCAGGCCACGAGGGACGAGGCGGTAGTAGGCCCACCTGCCGCGCTGCTCGCGGGCGATCAGCCCGGCTTCGGCGAGGATCCGCAGGTGGTGGGACACCGTCGGCTGGCTGAGCCCGACCGGGCCGGTGAGGTCGCAGACGCAGGCTTCCTGCCTCGGCTGCGCGGCGATCAGCGACACCAGCCGCACTCGCGCGGGGTCGCCGAGGGCCCGGAAGGCTCGCGCGGTGCGCTCGGCGGCCGCGTCGTCGAGGACACCTGCGGTGAGCGGGTCGCAGCAGGTCTCGGGTTGCAGGACGTCGAGGGCCTTCACGAGACCAATCCTGCCACACCTATTGAAGATCGTCGATGGGTATGGCAGCATCTCGTATCGAGATTCTTCGATAGGAGTTGGCCATGACCGATCAGGACACCGTCGACCTCGTCCGCGAGCGCTATGCACAGGCGGCAGTGAGCTCACGTGCGCAGGGACGGACCGCCCTCCAGGTTCTCAATGACAAGGACGCCGCGGGCTGTGGCTGTTGCGGCAGCACCGAGGCGTCGACCGAGGCGTTCGGGGCGCAGTTGTACAGCAGCCTGGAGACCGCTGAACTCCCGGTCGCTGCGGTCACCGCGAGCCTCGGCTGCGGGAACCCCACCGCGGTCGCCGACCTGAAGCCGGGTGAGCGCGTGCTCGACCTCGGCTCGGGCGGAGGCATCGACGTGCTGCTGTCAGCCCGGCGGGTCGGGCCCACCGGTTTCGCCTACGGCGTCGACATGACCGACGAGATGCTCGTCCTGGCCGAGGAGAACCGGGCCGCCGCCGGCGCGACGAACGTCGAGTTCCTGAAGGGCCGGATCGAGGAGGTGCCGCTGCCTGACGGCGCGGTCGACGTGGTGATCTCGAACTGCGTGATCAACCTGTCGGTGGACAAGCCCCGGGTGCTGGCCGAGATGTTCCGGGTGCTCGCCCCCGGCGGCCGGATCGGCATCTCCGACGTCGTCGCGGAGGACCACCTCACCGGCCAGGAGCGCGCCGAGCGCGGGTCCTGGGTGGGTTGCGTCGCGGGTGCCCTCAGCCGTGCCGAGTACCTCGACGGGCTGGCCGCCGCCGGTTTCATCGACGCCGAGGTGAGCTTCACCCACGAGACCGCCCCCGGGATGCACTCGGCGATCATCCGTGCCACCAAGCCGGCCTGACCGCCCGTCGCCGCCGTGCGCCCGTCGAGCGGGCGCAGCTGTGCCCAGGTCGGTGGTTACCGCCGCCGGATCGCCATCACCCCGCGCTGCAGCAGCACGAAGACCAGCAGGGTGCCGCCGATGATGATCGTCGTCCACTCCGGCGGCACCGCGCCGTCCTTGGTGATCAGGACGTTCATCAGCCCGAGTACGAGGGAGCCCACGACGGCGCCGAGCACGAAGCCGGCGCCGCCGGTGAGCAGCGTGCCGCCGATGACAGTGGCGGCGATGGCCTGCATCTCCCAGCCGTCGCCGACGATGTTCTGCCCCACCCCGATCCGCGAGGTGTAGACCACCGAGGCCAGCCCCGACAGGGTCCCGCTGATCGTGTAGAGCCACAGCTTGGTGCGGTTGACCGGCAGCCCCATCAGGATCGCCGACTGCTCCGATCCGCCGATGGCGTAGGCGGTGCGCCCGAGGCGGGTGCGGTGCATCAGGAAGAACACCGCCACCACCACCAGGAAGGCGATGATCACCCCGGCGGTGACCTCGAGATCGTTCACCTTCGGCCCGTCGATCAGCTTGATCTTGGCCCCCAGCAGCCGGATCGGCGACTCGGGGTCGAGCTTCTCCGCATCGGTCGACAAGATGGCCGCCAGCCCGCGCGCCAGGAACATCGCCGACAGCGTGGCGATGAACGGCTGGACGTTGAAGTACTGGATCAGCACCCCGGAGAACAGCCCGAAGGTCGACCCGATCAGGATCATCACCAGGACCGCTACCCACGGGTTGACCCCGGAGTTGGCCAGGAGCACGCCGGCCACCGCACTCAGGGCGACGATGGCCCCCACCGACAGGTCGATGCCGCCGGTGATGATCACCGCCGTCATGCCGGCGGCGATGATGATGATGTGGGCGTTGTTGATGAAGAGGTTGGAGATCGTCGAGTACTGGAAGATCCTGCCGTAGGAGATCTCGCCGAAGAGCAGCATGCCGATGAAGATCACCAGCGCCGCGAGGGTGGGCAGCGTGGACGGGTTGGTCGTCAGCTTGCGGACGACGGTGCGCCACGGGGTCTCGGGAGCGGCCTGGGCCTGGGCGGCCCGGGCCGGAGCCTCGGTGCTCATACCGCCACGCTCGCTTTCTCGGACTCGATCGACGCTCGCAGCGCGGGCGGCCGGCGCCGGGTGAACATCCCGCGGACCCGCTCCGACTGCAGCAGGCAGAGCAGCACGATCACCACCGCCTTGAAGGCGGGGGTCGCCGCACCGGAGATCCCGAGGAACAACACCGTCTTGTCCAGCGTGGCGATCAGCAGGGCGCCGACCACCGCGCCGCGGATCGAGAACTTGCCGCCGGCCAGGGAGGTGCCGCCCACCACCACGGCCAGAATGGCGTCCAGCTCTGACTGGTAGCCGGTGCCGGAGACGTCCACCACCATCACCGAACCGACGGAGAACACCCCCGCTATCGCGGCCAGCGCCCCGGACAGCGTGTAGACGGTGAGCAGGATCCCGTTGGGGCGGATCCCCGCCATCCAGCTGGCGGACGGGTTGATGCCGATCGACTCGACCATCAGGCCGAACGCGGTGCGGCGGACGTACACCGCGACCAGGGCCACGATCGCTATGGCGATCAGGAAGACCACCGGGAACCCGAAGACGGTGCCGTTCACCAGCCACTTGAACGGCGCATTCTCTGCCGCGGTGTTCTGGCCGGCCGTGATGACCTTCGCGAGACCGCGTCCGGCCATCATCATCACCAGCGTCGTGATGAACGGCTGGAGCCCGACCAGGGTGACGAGCAGGCCGTTGATGGCGCCGATCACCGCCCCGGCGACGATGGCCAGCAGCACCGCGAGCGCCGCGGCGGTGGGCGAATCCGGCTCCTTGACGATCGACAGGAATTGCAGGGCCGTCGCGCCGCCGGCGACCATCGACGAACCCACCGACAAGTCGATGCCGCGGGTGGCGATGACCAGCACCATGCCGACCGCGATCAGCATGATCGGCGATCCCCAGCGCACGATGTCGATGAGGTTGCCGACCAGCCGTCCGGTCGCCTCGGAATAGGTGATCGAGAGGTAGTTGGGGTCCTTGAACAGGTTCAGCACCAACAGCACGATGATCGCCACGCCTCCCCAGAACCACTGGTTCCGGTAGAGCTTGAGGGTGACGCCGGCGGCCAGGTACGCAGCCATGGCGATGACTCCGAGGACAAGGCTCATGCCGCCGCACCCCCCTCGACGCCGTGGCGGGCGATGATCTCGACTATCGACTCGACGGTGACGTCGGGGCCGGCGGTGAGCTCGGCGATCTTCTCACGGTCCTTCAGCACAACGATCCGGTCGGACATCCGGACGACCTCCTCCAGTTCGGAGGAGATGAAGATCACTGCCGTGCCCTGCTCGGCGAGCTTGGCCACCACTTCCTGGATCTCCGCCTTCGCCCCCACGTCGATCCCGCGGGTGGGCTCGTCGAGGATCAGTAGTTCGGGCCGGGTGGCGAGCCAGCGTCCCAGCAGGACCTTCTGCTGATTGCCGCCGGAGAGGTTCTTCACCATCCGCTCGGGGTCGGGCGGACGGACGTTGAGTTCCTTGATGTAGGTGTCCACGAGTTCGTCGGCCTGCCGGCCCGGGAGCGGACGCATCCAGCCCCGCCCGGCCTGGACCGCGAGGATGAGGTTCTCGTGCACGGAGAGGTCCCCGACGATGCCCTCGTCGCGACGGTTCTCGGTGGAGTAGGCGATCCCGGCCGACAGGCCCGACATCGGCGAGTGCAGTGCGACGGCCTTGCCCTTGACAGCGATGGTTCCGGTGTCGGCCTTGTCGGCGCCGTAGAGCAGCCGGGCCAGTTCGCTGCGTCCCGAGCCCAGCAGCCCGGCGAAGCCGAGGATCTCGCCGGGGTACACGTCGAGGTCGATCGGCTGGATGCTGCCCTGCTTGCCCAGGCCCCTGGCCGACAGCAGCGCCGGTTCGTGGTGGTCGTGGTCGGCCATCAGGCGGCTGGACCCGAGGCTGGCGAGCGTCTCCAGGTCCTTGCCGATCATCAGCGAGATCAGTTCATTGCGCGGGAGTTCGGCGGTCTGGTACTCGCCGATGTACTGGCCGTTGCGCAGCACGGTGATGCGGTCGCTGAGCGCGTAGACCTGGTCGATGAAGTGGGAGACGAACAGGATCGCCACCCCACGGTCGCGCAGTTCCCGCAGCACCCCGAAGAGGGTGTCGACCTCGTTGGCATCGAGGCTGGACGTCGGCTCGTCCAGAATCAGGACCTTGGAATCGATCACCATCGCGCGGCTGAGCGCCACCAGTTGCTGCATCGCGATCGACAGCGTCGCCAACGGCTTGCGGGTGTCGAGGTGGCCCAACCCCATCCCGGCGAGCACCTGGGAGGCGGCGGCGTGGGTCGCCTTCCAGTTCACCCCGAGGGGGCCGCGAACCTCGTGGCCGAGCATGACGTTCTCGCCGATGCTCAGGTTGGTGCAGAGGTTGACTTCCTGGTAGACGGTGGAGATGCCGGCACGCTGGGCGTCGGCCGTGCCGCGCAGGTGCCGCTCGACGCCGTCCACGATGATCGTGCCGGAGTCGAGCTTGTAGACCCCGGTCAGGGCTTTGATGAGGGTTGACTTCCCGGCCCCGTTCTCCCCCATCAAGGCGTTGACCTCGCCGGGGAAGAGCTGGAAGTCGACGCCGTCGAGAGCCTTCACGCCGGGAAACGTGATGGTTATCCCTCGCATCTCGACGACGGGCGTGGCGGCGGCGCCGGACATGTTCGGTGATCCTCCATCGATTGGGTGGCTCCGGTGGGACACCGGCAGTGGGTGTCCCACCGGAGCTGCGTCAGTCAGGCCTCACGGCCCGATCGGTGGAGAACTCAGTACTTGCGATCCGGCAGCGCGGCCTTGGCAGCCTCCGGCGAATCGAAGGTGGTGGAGGTGACCTCGATGTAGGCCGGCTGCTCCTCGCCGGCCAGGGCCTTCTTCACCGCGTCCATCAGCTGCTCGCCGAACAGCGGGTTGTACTCCGCGACGAAGGACAGCTTGCCGGCAGCCAGCGCCTCCATGGCGTTCTTGGTGCCATCGATGGTGGCGATCTGGACATCCTTGCCGACGACCTTGCCCGCCTCGGTGACGGCCTCGGAGGCACCCAGGCCCATCTCGTCGTTCTGGGCGAAGACGAACTTGATGTCGGGATCCGACTTCAGGAACGTCTCGGTGACCGACTTGCCCTCGTCCACCTTCCAGTTGGCGGTCTGCGCGCCGACCTTCACCCACTCGGGGTGGCTGCCCATGACCTCGTCGAAGCCCTGGTTCCGCTCGTCGACGACGCCCACGCCGGCGGGGCCTTCAAGGGTGATGTACTTGCCGCCCTCGGGGAACTTGGCGACCAACCACTCGGCGATCGCCTTCGCCACCGAGACGTTGTTCGGCGCGAGCCGGGTCTCGTACAGCTCGGTGTCGTCCGGCGAGATGCCGCGATCGACGAGGATGACCGGGATCTCGGCCTCCTGGGCACGCTTCAGGGAGTCCTCCCAGCCCGTCGCCTCGGTAGCGGAGAGCAGGATGATGTCCACGCCCTCGTCGACGAACGCGGTGAAGGCGTCGATCTGCGACTTCTGGTCGAGGTTGGCGGCCGGGGCGTACTTCAGGTTGTAGCCCGCCTCCTTGGTGAACGTGTCCTGCACGTTCTGCTCGTTGGCGCTTCGCCACGCCCCTTCGGGACCGACCGCGACGAACCCGATGTTGATGGTTTCCCCAGGGCTCGCAGGGCCGCTCGCCGCGGGTGCGGAAGCACAAGCGCTCAAGCCCATCACTACAGCCGTAGCGCCCGCCACCAGGGGGGCCCAGCCACGACGGTTCCTACCCATGTCTCCTCCTTGAGATATGGCGCCTCTCACTCCGGATCCACCCTGAGCCGCGGCACCCTATTCGGGATGGTAGCGCTTTCATGTGAGCGGTAACAGGAGTCCCGGGATCTGATTCAGGATTGTTATCGGGCCGTTATCTGCGGGTCGGCGCGTCGTGCTCGGCCGCTGTCGCCGGCCCCGGACGCAGGTCGAGCCGGCGCAGCAACTGGGCGTTCGCAGCGACCACGATCGTCGACAGCGACATCAGGATCGCCCCCACCTCCATCGGCAGCACGAACCCGAGCGGCGCCAGCACGCCCGCGGCGAGCGGTACGGCGGCGATGTTGTAGCCGGCAGCCCACCACAGGTTCTGCTGCATCTTGCGGTACCCCGCCCGGGACAGCTGGATGATCGACAGCACCGAGCGCGGGTCATCGGAGGCGAGGATCACCCCCGCCGACGCGATCGCCACGTCGGTGCCTGCGCCGATCGCCACGCCGACGTCGGCCTGGGCCAGCGCGGGGGCGTCGTTGACGCCGTCGCCCACCATCGCGACCGTGCGGCCCTCGCCCTGCAGGGCGCTGACCTTGCCCGCCTTGTCCTCGGGACGGACCCCGGCGAACACCTTGTCGATGCCGAGGTCGGCGGCCACCGCCCGCGCCACCGGCTCGGCGTCGCCGGTGATCATGACGACCCGGACGCCGAGGGCGTGCAGCGCGTCCACCGCTTCGCGGGACTCCTGGCGCACCTCGTCGGCCAGGCCGAGCGCGCCGGCCAGCTC
>JAEYNS010000290.1 GCA_023412435.1 Actinomycetes bacterium
CGGGGCGGTCTGTTCTCTGTGGCACTGTCCCGCGGGTCACCCCGGGTGGGCGTTACCCACCACCCTGCTCTGTGGAGTCCGGACTTTCCTCAGCCTCGCGGCTGCGATCACCCGGCCCGGCTCGTCCACCCCAAGGGTACCGGGACGCCGGCTACGGCGCCTCCAGGGTGGCGAAGCCCACCTTGCCCGCCATCAGGTCGGCGGTCACCAACGTGGCCTCCACGGTGGTGCCGAGGACGAGCTCGTCGCCGGTCACCGGGGCCTCGACTGCGGGCTCGTCCAGTTGCATCACGCCGCGGCCGCGGCGCTTGTCGACTTCCAGCACATCTCCGGAGAACACTCTGCCCAGGTACGGCGCGAGCAGCATCGCCTCGACCCGGTCGATGATCCCCCGCTCGTACTGCTTCACCCGCCGGTTGGACGCGTCCATCGCGGCGGCCACCTCGTCCAGCCCCGCCAGCACCCAGTCCGGGACGGGGGTGTCGGCACACAGCGCGACGCAGATCTCGGAGGCGTAGCGGTCGACCAGACGTCGAAGCGGCGCGGTGACGTGCGCGTAGGGCGCCGCGATCGCGGCGTGCACCGCCTGGGCGGGCGGGTTGCCGCCGGTGAAGGGCGCGTAGCTGGCGCCCCGGAACAGCATCGTGCAGGCGTTGAGCATCGCCGCGTGCGTGGTGATCGCCGGGTCGAGGCTGCGGACGAAGTCGGGGTAGCCCTGCTCGCGGGGCCAGTCGATGCCGAGGGCACCGGCAGTCCGGCGCAGCTTCGCGATCCCCGACCGATCGGCCGGCGGCAGGGTCCGCAGGATCCCGGTCCCGCCCTCCAGCATGATGGACGCGGCCGCCATCCCGGTCAGCAGCGAGATCTCGGCGTTCCAGCTCTCCACCGGCAGCAGGGTGCGGAAGGTCAGCCGCCAGCGGTCGCCGTCGGTGACGATCTCCTGCGCGGGGACGCCGAGGCTGACCCCGTGCCTGGCCGCCTCAAGGCGGAGCCGCAGCCGTCCGATCTCCCGCAGCAGGAGCAACTGCTCGTCGTCGGTGCCGGCATCCAGGGCCTGCTGCACCCCCGGGTAGTCCAGCTGGCGGCGGCTGCGGACCGCCGCCCGTCCGACCGTGACGTCCGTCAACTCACCGTCGGCGTCCAGCCAGATCTCCCACACCAGCGCGGGCCGCACCTGCCCGGGCAGCAGGCTGGCCGCCCCTTCAGAGAGCACCGGCGGGTGCAGCGGGGTCCGGTGGCTGGGGGCGTAGAAGGTCTGGCACCGCAGGCGGGTCTCGGCGTCCAGGGCGCCGCCCGGGGTGACGAAGGCGGCGACGTCCGCGATCGCGTACCGGACCAGGTAGCCCGACCCCTGCCGGGACAGGTGCATCGCCTGGTCGAGGTCGGTCGAGCCGGGCGGGTCGATGGTGAGGAACTCGACGTCGGTCAGGTCGCGCCCGGGCCGGGTCGGGGACGTCGCCGCCTGCTCGGCCTCGGCCACGGCGTCGGCGGGGTACTCGGCGGGAATCCGCAACTCGCGGCGCAGCCGTCGCAGCGCGGCGCGCAGCACCGGCGGCTCCTCAAGTCGCAGCTCGACCTGGCGAACGGGCATGGCTCACCTCCGGGTGCGGGGCTCTCCGTCGAGGGCCAGGTTGACCAGCCGATCGGCCGCGGAGTTCTCGGCTCGCGGCACCCACGTCCACACCACCGACGGGAACCGCAACTCCCTCGCCCTCAGCGCGAGCGGCTTCATGTCGGAGTGCTTCACCTTCCACCGGCCCGCCATCTGCTCGATGACCAGCCGGGAGTCCATCCTGACCTCCACGTCGGCGGCCGGGTCGATCGCCCGGGCCATCTCGAGCCCTGCGATCAGCCCCGAGTACTCGGCGACGTTGTTCGTGGCGAGCCCGATGGCCAACCCCTCGCTGTTCAGGACGTCCCCGGTCGCGGCGTCGCGTACCAGGGCCCCGTAGGCGGCGGGTCCGGGATTGCCCCGCGAGCCGCCGTCCGCCTCGACCACCAGCCGCCGGCCGGAGCAGGCGGGCGCGGGCTCCGGCTCGTCGTCGAAGATCGAGGGCCCGGTCTGCGGCAGGATCGGCGGACGGGCCATCAGCCGGCGGTCTCCCGGACCAGGATCCGGTCGCACTACTCGCAGCGCAGCACCTCGTCGGGAGCCGCTGCCTGGTAGGCGGCGAGCGCGGACTGGGTCGCCTCCAGCTGGCAGCCGCTGCAGCGCCTGCCCTGCAGCAGGCCGACCCCCGTCCCGCCGCTGCGGTCGGCGAGCCTGCGGTACAGCCCGACCAGATCCTCGGGCAGGCCTCCCGCCAGCGCGTCACGGGCGGTGCGCTGCCGGGCGAGGTCGGCGTCGATCCCCGCGAGCTGCTCGTCACGGGCGGCGATCAGGGCGCGCAGCGAGTTCTCCACCTCGCCGCGCTGGGCGACCAGCCGGGTGTGCTCGGCGGTCGCGGCGTCGAGGTTCTCCATCACCTCGAGCTGGATGTCCTCCAGATCGGAGATCCGCCGCTTGAGGTGTTCGATCTCGTCGATCAGGGCGGTGAGCTGCTTGCCGTCGGTGACGGCACCGTCGTCGAGGCGGCGCTGGTCGCGCTCGCGGCGCTCCCGCACCGGGACGAGGTCGGCCTCCGCCTTGGCCAGGTCCAGCTCCAGGTCGGAGACGGCGGTGGCGGCGGCGACGATCGCCTCACCGAGCGCTGCCCGCGCCTTCTGACCCTCGGCGATCCGGGCGTGCTCCGGCAATGACCGCCGCCGGTGCTCGAGCTGTGCGATCGCGGTGTCCAGGGCCTGCAGGTCGAGCAGTCCGCGCTGGTCGGTGGGAGCAGCCCTCATCGATCCTCCTTCTCGTCGGTCAGAGACTACCCGTCGCGACGGGGGACGAGCTCCTGCGGCGCGGCGTCAGCCACCCCCCCGAGGCCGGTGAGCGGCGGGCCCTCCCCTAGGATCGACGGCATGACCGATCAGCCCGCCGCCGAGACCCCGCTCGAACTCCCCAACCGCCAGACCCCGTTCTCGGAGGCGTTCAAGGAGTTCATCCCGCGGGGGTGGGCTCCCCACCCCGCCGACCTCCCCGCTGCGCTGCCTGCCGCGGCCTGGACCCGGGCGCGCCGCGAGGCGATCGCGGCCAGGTTCCCCGGCGAGCGGATCGTCGTCCCCGCGGGCGGCTTCAAGGTCCGCTCCAACGACACCGACTACCGCTACCGCGCGCACTCCGCGTTCGCCCACCTCACCGGCCTCGGCAGCGACCGCGAGCCCGACTCCGTCCTCGTCCTCGAGCCCACCGACGCCGGCCACCAAGCGGTGCTCTACTTCAAGCCGAGGGCGCCGCGCACCGACCCCGAGTTCTACGCCGACTCCCGGTACGGCGAGATGTGGGTGGGCCAGCGCGAATCGCTGGCCGAGATGGCCGCGCTGACAGGGCTCGACGTCGCGCCGATCTCGGAACTCGAAGCAGCGCTGGAGAAGAACCTGCAGGCGACCGCGCTGCGGATCGTCCGGGAGGCCGACGAGGCGCTCACCGAGAGGGTGGACGCCCTGCGCGTCCAGGCGAGCGTCGACGCCACCGCCGCGATCCTGGGCGACAACGAGTTGACGATCGCGCTCAGCGAGCTCCGCCTGACCAAGGACCCCTTCGAACTCGACGAGCTGAGGGAGGCCTGCCGGCTCACCGCGCACGGCTTCGAGGCCGTCGTCGCCGACCTGCCGGAGGCGGTCCGGCGCGGCCGCGGGGAACGCTGGGTCGAGGGCGTCTTCGGGCTCCACGCCCGCCATCTGGGCAACGCCGTCGGCTACGACACGATCGCCGCCGGCAGCGAGCACGCCACCACGCTGCACTGGATCCGCAACGACGGCGAACTGCGCCCCGGCGACCTGCTGCTGCTGGACGCCGGCGTCGAGGTGGAGTCGCTCTACACCGCCGACATCACCCGCACGCTGCCGGTGTCGGGGACGTTCTCGCCCGCCCAGCGCACGGTCTACGAGGCTGTGCTCGAGGCGCAACAGGCAGGGATCGACGCTGCCCGTCCGGGGGCGAAGTTCGCCGATGTGCATGCCGCGGCGATCGCCGTGCTGGCTGCCCGGCTGGAGGAGTGGGGGCTGCTGCCGGTGACAGCGGCGCAGTCGCTCGACCCCGAGACCGGCGGTCACCACCGGCGCTGGATGGTGCACGGCACGTCGCACCACCTCGGTATCGACGTCCACGACTGCGCGCAGGCCCGCAACGAGAACTACCGCGGCGGCGAACTGAAGCCCGGCATGGTGATCACGGTCGAGCCGGGGCTGTACTTCAAGAGCGCCGACCTGATGGTGCCGGAGGAGCTGCGCGGCATCGGGGTGCGGATCGAGGACGACATCGTGATCACCGAGGACGGCTGCGAGATCCTGTCGGCGCACCTGCCGCGGCACCCCGACGAGGTCGAGGCCTGGATCGCCGAGGTCTGGGCGCGCGCCTGACCGGGCTGGTTCAGCGCCGGGCGAGGTAGCGGTCGAGCCGGCCACGCAGGTTGCCGCCGACCCGTTCCTCGGCGGCCAGTTCGGGCAGCCGGTCGAGGTCGGTGGTCGCGGCCCGGAACGCGAAGCCGACGGTGAGGTGGTGGTCGCGCCGCTCCACCACCTCGATCGGGTCGCCGGCACCGATCGTGCCCGGCTCGAGGACCCGGAAGTACGCCCCGGGCACCCCGTGCCCGGTGAACCGCCGGACCCACTGCGGCTCGTCCATGAACCCGGCGAAGACCGCGCACGGGATCCGCACGCCGGACAGTTCGAGCAGCACCTCGCCGACCCGCCAGCGCTCGCCGATCCGGGCGTGCTGGACGTCGATGCCACAGGTGGTGAGGTTCTCGCCGAAGGCGCCGGCGGGCAGCGGACGTCCCAGTTCGGCCTCCCAGTGCGCGTAGTCCTCGCGGGCGAAGGCGTACACCGCCTGGTCGAGCCCGCCGTGGACGTGGCTGGCGTGCTCGTCGCCCTCGGGTCCGAGCGGACCGACCGGCACCCGTCCGGCCACCGGACGCTTGTCGATGCCGCTGCGCTGGTCGGGGTCGTGGGCCAGGGCGCGGAGCCGTCCGACGCTCACCGCCTCGACCACTGCCACGGCCCCAACTCTACGGACCGGCCGCGCCCGGACGGCCCGCGTCCCAGCGAGGTCGGGGTGTCCGCCGAAGGGTGGCGACGTTGGCCGAACCCGAACCGGCAACCCTAGAGTGGCGCCCGTGAAAGATCCCAAGCAGTCCAAGGTGGTCCTCGACGAGTCGGAGATGCCGACCCACTGGTACAACATCGTCGCCGACCTGCCGACCCCGCCGCCGCCGCACCTTCACCCGGGCACCAGGGAGCCGTTGGGCCCCGATGACCTCGCCGCGCTGTTCCCGATGGGCCTGATCGCCCAGGAGGCGTCCACCGAGCGCTGGATCGAGATCCCGCAGGAGGTCCACGACATCTACCGGCTGTGGCGGCCGTCCCCGTTCTTCCGCGCGCGGCGGCTGGAGCAGGCGCTCGGTACCACCGCCCGGATCTACTACAAGTACGAGGGCGCCTCGCCGGTCGGTTCGCACAAGACCAACTCCGCGGTGCCGCAGGCCTACTTCAACAAGCTGGACGGACGCACCCGGCTCACCACCGAGACCGGCGCCGGCCAGTGGGGCTCCGCGCTCGCCTTCGCCGCCCAGATCTTCGGCCTGCAGTGCGACATCTGGCAGGTCCGCAGCAGCTACGAGGGCAAGCCCTACCGGCACGTCCTGATGGAGACCTTCGGCGCGCACGTGGTCGCCAGCCCGTCCGAGCTCACCCAGGCCGGACGTGCGCTGCGTGAGCAGTTCCCGGACACCACCGGCTCGCTCGGTATGGCGATCTCGGAGGCGGTCGAGGCGGCGGCCACCGACCCGAACGCCGCCTACTCCCTGGGCAGCGTGCTCAACCACGTGCTGCTGCACCAGACCGTGATCGGCCAGGAGGCCGTCAAGCAGCTGGCGCTGTTCGGTGAGGAGTCGGCCGACTTCGTGTTCGGGTGCGCCGGCGGCGGCTCCAACCTCGGCGGTCTCGCCTTCCCGTTCCTGCGGGAGAACCTCGAGGGACGGGCGCAGGCCCGGATCGTCGCCTGCGAGCCGAAGGCGGCGCCGTCCATGACCGAGGGCGAGTACCGGTACGACTTCGGGGACACCGCCCACCTGACGCCGCTGCTGAAGATGTACACGCTCGGGCCGGAGTTCGTCCCTGCGCCGGTGCACGCCGGTGGCCTGCGCTACCACGGCATGGCGCCGCTGGTCAGCCACTGCTACCACGAGGGGCTGGTCGAGGCCGTGGCGATCCCCCAGCTCGAGGCCTTCGAGGCCGGGGTGCTGTTCGCCAGGGCGGAGGGCATCGTGCCCGCCTCGGAGTCGAACCACGCCATCGCCGGGGCGCTGCGCCAGGTGAGGGCCGCCACCGAGGCCGGGGAGTCCCCGGTCATCGTGATCGGGGTGTCCGGCTCCGGCCAGCTCGACCTGCCCGCGTACTCGGAGTTCCTGGCCGGCCAGATGGTGGACAGCTGATC
>JAEYNS010000335.1 GCA_023412435.1 Actinomycetes bacterium
ACCCGGCGGTGCTGAGTGCGCTGCGGCTCAGCGCTGAGGTGACGGTCTGGTCGGTGGTTCTCAACCTCGTGTTCGGGGTCGGCGTCTCGCTGCTGCTGGTGCGCTACAGCTTCCCCGGCCGGCGGGCCCTGTCGGCCCTGGTCGACCTGCCGCTGTCGGTGTCGCCGGTGGTGGTGGGGCTGGCCCTGATGCTGGTCTATCGCCGCGATGCCCCGCTCGGCGGCGTCCTCTACGACCTCGGCTACCAGATCATCTTCGCCACCCCGGGGATGATCCTCGCCACCGTGTTCGTGGCATTGCCGCTGGTGGTGCGCGAGGTGGTCCCCGTCCTGATCGAGATCGGCGACGAGCAGGAGCAGGCCGCCCGCAGCCTCGGCGGCACCGGGTGGCAGGTGTTCTGGCGCATCACCCTGCCCGGCATCCGCTGGGCGGTCGTCTACGGCGTCGTGCTCGCCCTCGCCCGGAGCCTCGGCGAGTTCGGGGCCGTCAAGGTGGTCTCCGGCAATGTCTCGCTGCGTACCCAGACCGCCACCCTCGTGGTGGAGGAGACCTACGCGAACTTCCAGCAGGGGACGGCGTACGCGGTCGCCTTCCTGCTCACCCTGGCGGCGGTGGCCTGCATCACCGTCGTCTCCATCCTTCGGCCACGGGAGGCCCACGCATGAGCATCGAGATCAGGGGCGTCGGCAAGCGGTTCGGCGACTTCGTCGCGCTGGACGACATCACCCTCAGCATCGCCAGCGGTGAACTGACAGCGCTGCTCGGGCCGTCCGGCGGCGGCAAGTCGACCCTGCTGCGGATCATCGCCGGCCTGGAACGGGCCGACGGCGGCACCGTCACGATCGAGGGGGTCGACGCCACCGGGCTGCCCGCCCGCAAGCGCGATGTCGGCTTCGTGTTCCAGCACTACGCGGTGTTCAAGCACCTCAGCGTGGCGCGCAATGTCGCGTTCGGGCTGGAGATCCGCAAGCGGCCCCGGGACGAGATCCGCCGTCGGGTCGACGAGCTGCTCGACCTGGTGCACCTGCGGCAGTTCGCGCACCGGCTGCCGTCCCAGCTCTCGGGCGGCCAGCGGCAGCGGATGGCGCTGGCACGGGCGCTGGCGGTCGAACCGAAGGTGCTGCTGCTGGACGAGCCGTTCGGCGCGCTCGACGCGAAGGTGCGCAAGGAACTGCGCGACTGGCTGCGCCGGCTGCACGACGAGGTCCACGTGACTACGATCTTCGTCACCCACGACCAGGAGGAGGCCCTCGAGGTGGCCGACAACATCGTGGTGATCAACGACGGCCGCATCGAGCAGGTCGGCACCCCCGACGAGCTCTACGACACCCCGGCCAACCAGTTCGTGATGAGCTTCCTGGGCGAGGTGACGGTGCTGGACGGCCAGCTGATCCGGCCCCACGACATCGTCGTGCACACCTCACCGAGGCCGAGCACGGTGGCCGGCGTGCTGGCCCGCTATCAGCGGATCGGCTTCGAGGTGAGGCTCACGATCCGGCCTGACGGCTCGCGGCCGGCCGACCCCGACGTGGTCGTCACCCTCACCAAGACCTTCGCCGACGCCCTCGGCCTGCGCGAGGGCGGCCGGGTCTGGCTCGAGCCCGAGCAGGGCGCCCGCTCCGTCCCGCTGGCCGCCGACCTCACCACCGAGACCGCCGCCTGACCCGCGGGGGACGGTGCCGATCCCGCCAACTTCTGCCACCAGCCGGCCCTGGCCGACCGATACGTCAGCCGGCTCGGGTATTTGGCAGAAGTTGGACGGAGGACCGCGTCCGGCGACTGGTGGGGACGGTTCCCAAGCCGGTTCGCGGGACGGAAGCCCGGTTCAGGCGTCGGCGTAGTCGACGACCACCGGCGCGTGGTCGCTCATCCGCGCCTCGTAGCTCGGGGCCTTGTCGGTCCCGCCGGTGACCGCCCGGGCCGCCAGACCGGGGCTGGCCAGCTGCAGGTCGATCCGCCAGCCGGCGTCGGTGTTTCAGGACTGGCCCCGCCAACTCCACCACGAGTACGGTCCCTTGGCATCGGGGTGGAGGCGTCGCACCACGTCCACCAAGGTCCGCGGCGAGAGGACGGACGCCATCCAGTCCCGTTCCTCGGGCAGGAAGCCGGGGTTGTGAATGTTCGCCTTTGGGTTCTTCAGGTCGAGTTCAGTCGGGGCAATGTTGAAGTCGCCCATCACGAGGAACTCGACCCCGGCCGCCTTCGCCTCACGCCGGGCGCGAGTGAGGTACTGGCGGAAGGCCCCCAGGAAGTGCAGCTTGCGCTGGAAGCGGGCCAGTTCGTCCCCGCCCTGGCGCGGGATGCCGCCCTTTGGCAGGTACAGCGACCCGACCCGCAGCCCGGGCAGGTCGACCTCGAGATAGCGGCCTTCCGCGTCGCGGGCATACCCGAAGCCTTCCCGGATGGCCAGCGGCGCCTGCCGGGTGAGCAGCGCGACGCCGTTGCGTCCGGGCAGGTTACCCTCGTGGTAGCTGACGTGGTACCCCTCGAACACGTCGTATGGGACCAGGGGAGTGGGACACCGGACCTCCTGCAGCCCGACGATGTCGCAGTCGCGTCCGGCCAGCCAGGTGTCGAAGCCCCGGCGGACGGCGGCGCGGATGCCGTTGACGTTGACGGTGGCTACCCGCACGTCCACCCCCACGGACGCGCCGGCGACCCGCCCGCCGGGACGCGACGGGCGTGGGCGTCCGGGCTCACCGGTAGTTCGTGAACTGGACCGCGAAGTCGTAGTCGGCGTCGCGGATCAGCTTCTGGATGGTCTGCAGGTCGTCGCGCTTCTTGGAGAACACCCGCAGCTCGTCGCCCTGGATCTGGGTGCGGACGCCCTTCGGCCCCTCGTCGCGGATCAGCTTGGAGATCTTGCGGGCGTTGTCGGAGCTGATGCCGTTCTCCATGGTGGCGCTGATCTTCCACAGCTTGCCCGACAGCCGGGGCTCGCCGGCGTCCAGCGACTTCAGGTCGACCTTGCGGCGGATCAGCATCGTCTGCAGCACGTCGAGGATCGCCTTGACGCGCTCCTCACCGTTCGCCTCCATCTCGATCACGTCGCCGGACCATTTGATCTGGGCGTCGGTGCCCTTGAAGTCGAACCGGTTGCGCACCTCCTTGGCCGCCATGTTCACGGCGTTGTCGACCTCCTGGCGGTCGATCTTGTTCACGATGTC
>JAEYNS010000358.1 GCA_023412435.1 Actinomycetes bacterium
GGCTGGGGGTGTCCGCCGGCACCGCCGGCACGATGCTCGCCGGGCGCAACAGGACCGCACTGGCCGCCACCGCGACCAGGCCGACGAGCACACCACCGGAGGTGAGCCGGCTGCGCCGCTGGCGCGACCGTTCCAGTGCGGCCGGCAGGTCGGGCGGGGCCACCGCAGGGGCCTGCCAGGCGCCGCCGTCGGTACGAAGCAGTTGGTCGTTCATCGGTAGTCCTCCCCGAGCACGGTGCGCAACCGGGTCCGGCCACGCGAGAGCAGGGACTTCACGGTCCCCTCCGGGCAGCGCATCACCGCGGCGACGTCGGTGATGCCCAGCCCCAGGTAGTAGTGGAGATCGATGGCCAGCGCCTGCCGGGCGGGCAGTCGCCCTACCGCCCGACGCAGGTCGACCACCTGCGGGGTGTCGTCCTGGCCACCGGCGGCAGCGAGGTCCGGGTCGTTCCACGGCATCAGCCGCGCAGCCCTGCGCCAGGCCTTGCGGCGCTGGTCGGCGGTGATCGCCAGCAACCAGTTGCGGGCCGTGCCGCGCTGCGGATCGAATTGCGCCCGTTTGCGCCAGGCGACCACGAGGGCGTCCTGCAGGATGTCGTCGGGGTCGGCGGAGAACCGTGCCGCAAGCCGGGCCATCGCCTGCCAGTGCGGCTCGACCCAGCGGCTGAACGTCTCGGCGGTGTCGAGGTCGGCGACGACGGCGGGCGCCATGACTTCAGCTTGCTCCATACCCTTCTCTAGCCGCCAGCGGGCCAGAAGGTTGCGGACACTTCCGCCGAACCGCGGCGGCCTCAGGTTGGAGCAGCCGCGGGGAGCAGCCACACTGGGGGACGTGTCCTCCCGCTCCCGCCGTCCCCTGCCGTCCCTGTCTGTGGCGAACGCCCAGTTCGTCACCGAGCGCCTGGCGGTGGGCGGTGACCTCGCCCCGCAGTTCAGCATCGCCCGGCAGCAGCTGGACGAGCTTCGCGACGCCGGCATCACCCACATCGCCGACCTGCGCGACGAGTGGAACGACGAGGAGCTGGTCCGATTCTGGGCGCCCGAGCTCGGCTACCTGTACCACCCGGTGGAGGACGCCGGGCAGCGCATCCCTGCCGAGTGGTTCGAGCAGCTCAACGACTGGGTGACCCAGGCGCTGGCAGACCCCGACGCGAAGGTGCTCGTCCACTGCCACATGGGGGTCAACCGGGCACCGTCGGCGGCCTTCGCGCTGCTGCTGTCTCAGGGCCTGCCGGTGCGGGACGCGCTGGCGGCGATCCGCAGCAACCGGGCGGTGGCGGTGATCGACTACGCCGACGACGCCCTGGACTGGCACCTCGACCGCAGTGGCGCCGACCGCTACGCCAGGGCCGGCGCGCGCCGCTCGCTGAGCCTGTGGCGCAAGGCCAACGAGATCGACAAGCTCGGGGTGATCCGGCAGATCAGGGCCGGCGAGGGCGGCGGTTCGACCTGGTGCTTCAGGCTCAGCCACGACGCCGTCGCGGAACTGGCCGCGCTGGTCAGCGATTCGCCCAACCCCACGATCGGACTCGGCATGGACGCCGAGCCGCCCGAGCTCGCGATCCGAGACGAAGTGGTGCTGTGGGACGACGACCCGGACGGCGGCGTGGTCGGCTTCGGCTGGGTGGTCGGCCCGCCGCGGGAAGCCGGCGCCGGCACCGTGCTGCCCGTGGTCACGATCGGTTTCAACCCCGACGGTCTGATCCCCGCGGAGGTCCTCACCCTGGTGGCCCCCGGCCTGGGCTTCGGTGGCGCGACGAACCCGACCCGGCTCTCCGAAGCCCAGGTCACCGCTTTGAACACCGGCCTGCGGCTGCTGGCGCGGGCCGGCGGAGGCGACTGAGGGCGAGCCTCGACGCGGCCCGGATGCTGATCCTCACCGGGTGAGGGCGTGTCGGCAGCCGTCGGTCGAGCTACCGGCACGCCCCGTCCCCCGGGTGGCGATGGTCAGGGAATCAGGCCGCCCCCGAGTTCGCGGTCGACGTCCACGGCGACCTCAAGGGTGCGCTCGAGGAAGCCCTCACGCTCCAGTTCCCGGGCCCTCTCCAGTGGACCGTCATCGATCACCTCGACGCCGACCACCTCCGCCATCCGCATCACCCTCCGCTTCGCCAGCTTGTCGTCGCCGACCACCAGCACCGTGGTGATGCGCTCGCTGACGCTGGTCGCCACGAGGGCCTCGGCCGGTGTGGTGCTGAACGCCTTCACCACCGTGCTCTCCGGGAGTTGCTGGGCGAGCAGTTCGGCACCGCTGGAGCCGTTGGTGAGCAGCAACTCGTGGGTCCGGGGATCGCGCGGCTCGGCGACATCGAGCACGATCCGCCCGGCGAGTTGCGGCCGGTAGGTCTCGACCACCGCGGAGCGCTCGGGGTACGGCACCGCGAGTACGACGATCTCGCCCGCGATGGCGTCGGCAGCCGCTGCGCCGAGGGTCTGAACCGTGGCCCCAGCCTCTTCGGCGAGCCCGGCGAGGGCGCGAGCCTGGGTGCCTGTACCGATGATGGTGACGCTGGTCATGACGGCCTCCCGCTCAGCGGGCGGAGCCTCCGTCCGCACTGGAATTCTACGACTGGTGTACCCAGAGAGCGCCTGCACAATCTGCCCGGCGCCATGGTCGTTTGCCCACTGCGACGATCCGGCCGCGGCGGGTCGCCCGATGTGCCTATGATGCTGCCGCTCGTGCCGTCAACGCCGCCGGCACGAGCTCCCGGCGACCGGGGTGGGACCCTCGTGGCGGGCCCGGTTCCCGGCAGGATGATCCCATGGCAGTCATCGACATCCTCGACGCGGCCGGCGCCGGGGAGGAGGACGGCGCCCAGACGCCCGTGTTCCACCTGCGTGGGGCGGCGACGAGCTACCTGTTCCGCGTGACGAAGTACGGCCACCTCGAGCACCTGCACTTCGGTGCCGCGGTGGACCTGGGGGGCCGGCCGTTCGAGAGCGTGGCCGCGCTCGCGGTGAAGCGTCCGGCGCGTGGCGAGGGCGTCGCGTACGACCCGGACGACACCAGCTACAACCTCGACCGGCTGCCGCTGGAGTACTCGGGGCTGGGGAAGGGTGACTACCGGCTGCCGGCGATCGAGACCACGATGCCGGACGGGACCTTCGTCACCGACCTGCGCTACGCCGGCCACAGCGTCCATGACGGGGTGGTGCCGTGCCGCGACGGGCTGCCGACCGCGCTGGCAGCGGACCGTCCCTGCCAGACCCTGCAGGTGGACCTGGCTGACGGCGAGGTGGCGCTGACCCTGTTCTACACGGTCTTTCCCGACGCGAACGTGGTCACCCGTCGCGCGGTGCTGACCAACCACTCGGCGGTGCCGCTGCGGCTGCGGCGGCTGATGAGCCAGCTGGTCGACCTGCCGGACCGCGGTTTCGACCTGGTCACCTTCGACGGGGCGTGGATCAGCGAGGCCCACCGGCACGTCCGTCCGCTGGCGCCCGGAATCTACGTGAACTCCTCGATCACCGGGTTCTCCTCCAACCGGCACAACCCCGGGGTGCTGCTCGCCCGGCACGGCACCGGCGAGGACCACGGCGAGGTGTACGGGTTCAACCTGGTCTACTCCGGCAACCACTACACCGCCGTCGAGTTGTCGCAGCGCAACCTGGTGCGGGTCACGTCCGGCATCAACCCGATCGGCTTCGAGTGGACACTCGAGCCGGGGGAGAGGTTCGAGACGCCGGAGGCCGTCCTGTCCTGGTCGGACCGCGGCTTCAACGGGCTGTCGGCGAACCTGCACGAGTTCGTCGGGACGCACATCGTCCGCGGGCAGTGGCGTGACGCCGACCGTCCGGTGCTGGTGAACAACTGGGAAGGGACGTACTTCGCCTTCGACCACCGCCGGGTCGTCGCGATGGCGCGACGGGCGAAGGCGCTGGGCGCCGAGCTGTTCGTGCTGGACGACGGCTGGTTCGGCAAGCGCGACGACGATCACGCCGGGCTCGGCGACTACACGGTCAACCCACGCAAGCTGCCGAAGGGGCTGACGGGGTTGGCCGAGGAGATCAGGGCGCTCGGGCTTGACTTCGGGCTGTGGTTCGAGCC
>JAEYNS010000003.1 GCA_023412435.1 Actinomycetes bacterium
GGGTCGAGGTTGCCCGGGGAGTTCACGATCGCGGCCAGGGCTACCGCCTCGGCCAGGCTGAGCTCGGACTGCGGCTTGTCGAAATAGGCCCGGCTCGCCGCCTCGATGCCGTAGGCGCCCCGTCCGAAGTAGACGGTGTTGAGGTAGTCCTGGAGGATCTGTTCCTTGGGCAGCTCGCGACCCACCTTCACGGCGAGCAGGATCTCCTTGGCCTTGCGGCTGAGGGTCTTCTCCTGCGTGAGGTACATCACCTTGATGTACTGCTGGGTGATGGTGGAGCCGCCCACGGTGTCCTCGGGTCCGAGGAGCGACTTGGCAGCGCGGGCGAGCGCGACGACGTCGAAGCCGGGGTCGGTCCAGAAGGTCCGGTTCTCGGCGGCGACGATCGCCTCCTTGACATGGGGGTTCATGTCCTCGAAGTCGATCGACACCCGGTTCTGGACCGCGAACGAACCCAGCTGGGTCTTTCCGTCGGCGTAGTAGACGAAGGTGGTGTTGGTCTTGAAGTCGCGGTTCGCGTCCGGCAGCTCGATCTGCGCGTAGGCGATCGCCACCCCGATCGTGCCCAGCACACCGAGGCCGAGGACGGTGATCCCCAGCCAGCCCAGCGCACGCAGCCAGGGGTTGCGCTTCTTCTTGGTGGTGGTCCCGGCTGCTCGTTTGGGTTTAGCCATAGATGTCCTCAACAGTCTGCTGACGCCTGGGTGGACGGCGGCGAACCCCGTCTCCAAGCAGGTAGGAGGCGATCAGGTGGTTCCAGCTGCAGGCGAGGCAGACCTCGACCACGCAGACCTTGAACTCTCCGACCTCGCCCTGCATCTCCTCCAGCTCAGCGGTCGACTTGATGCGCCCGGAGTACTGGCCGAGCTGCTCGCCGAAGACGTAGTGGAGGTTGACCATCCGCGCGCTGTCGCAGATCGGGCAGGGGGTGCTGGTCTGTTCGCCGTGGTGCATCGCCGCCCGCATCAGGAGGGGGTCGGCGTCGCACACGTCTGAGCGGTCGAGGGTTCGCTGGGGACGCCGCAGCGCCTGCAGGGTGTTTCGCCGCTGCAGCGCGTAGTCGACCTCCTCGCGCCTTGACCACATGGCTCCAAGCGTAGTTGGTGGCCCGCAACAGCCCCGGCAGCCCTCCCCGGAGCTCATCGGTCCGCGCGCGTCCGCCACTCCCCACCGCGCCGAGAACTCCCTCCCGGAGGGAGCGCTCGTGCAGCGCCGGGAGTACTCGGTGCCGATGCGGGGGTTGTGCGCCGGATCCGCCATAATGGGGCGGCGCGGGGCATTAGCTCAGTTGGTAGAGCGGCGGCTTTGCAAGCCGTAGGTCAGGGGTTCGAGTCCCCTATGCTCCACTGTTCCGCCGGCCGCCCGGCCGCCGGCTGGCGCTTCTTCCTGGGCCCTCGCCTGCCGCATTCCCTTGCTGACCACGGGTTTCACCACCCTACTTGATTTATAGGAAGATATCTGCCTATAGTTCTGGCATGCGAAGGCGACCGGGCACCCTGCTCCCCCTCGAGGCATCGATCCTCGAGGCGGCGCTGCGGCTGCGGCGCGCCGGCGAGCCCGGCTTCCACGGCTTCGGCATCGCCAAGGCGATGGCCGAGGGCGACGACGCGGGCGGCCTCACCGCCCACGGCACGCTCTACAAGGCACTCGGACGGATGGAGACCGCCGGTCTTCTCACCAGCGAGTGGGAGGACGCCGAGCTGGCCGCCGAGCAGGGCAGGCCGCGTCGGCGTCTCTACCGGGTGACCGGAGCGGCGGTCGCGGCGCTCGCCGAGCATCGCAGCAACCTCGAGCGCGACACGTCCCTGGGACGTGCGGCGACCTGGGAGCTCCGGTGACGGCGGCAACCACACTCGCTCGCGCATGGGTCGGCTGCTACACGGGCTGGGTCGGGGCGGAGGCGTCCGAGCGTCGCCGCGAAGAGATCGAGTCAGACCTGTGGGAGCAGCGGGCCGACGCCCGCGCCGGGAACCAGTCGCCGACGGCGGTGGAGCTCTCGATCGCGGGGCGGGTCATCGCCGGAATCCCGGCTGACCTTCTCTGGGTACACACACAACGTCTGGCAGCACGGGGTCGGCCGGCAGAACGAAAGGCACGACTCATGACTGCATTCGGACGCCTCGCGGCGACCTGGTGGTGGACCGTCCCGGCGGTGACCCTGTCCGCCATGTACATCTGGATGGGCGTCGGCAACCTGCTGATGCCCGGCATTCCCTACCTCGACGGCGCGATCCAGGCGTTCACCCTCGCGGCGCTCATGATCGCCGGGGTCGCGCTGCTGCGGACGGTGCCGCGACTGGCGGGCATGCTCGCCGTCGCCGGTGGACTGGCGGGTATCGCCATCTTCTGGTCACCGCTGATCCAGCTCCTCAGCGTCGCCGTCACCGTCGGCGCGACGATCCAGGTGATACGGCGCACCGAGGGCCTCCGGGGTCGCACCCTGGCCGGGATCGGACTCCTCATCGTGGGCCTGGCCCCGATCGGTTTCGTCGTCGGCGGGGAACTCACCTCGCTGACCGGACCGCAGGCCATGGCAACCCTGGCGGGCCTGGCCGGCATCGCCCTGCTGGTCGCCTCCGGTCGCACCCCGCAGGCCGCGACCGCCTGAGACCCCGGCGCGGAGCGGCTCCGGCCGCGATCCCGTCCGTGCCGGCAACCATCCCGGGACGCCGCGGCGGACGGCGTCCCGGGATTCGTCACTCTCCCCGGAACCGGACGGTTCGGCCCGAACCCGACCGCAAGTGTCCGGTCAGGCGGCGGGGACGGGACGCAGCGAGGCCACGAACTCCAGCTTGTCCAGCACCGGCGGGGGCAGGACGAACGGGTACAGGTCGTCGGCGCCGATCGAGCGGCTCATCATGTTCAGCGCCATGGCGAGCGGCAGCCACTGCGCCCGCACCAGGTCGGCGAAGCTCCCCGCCGCATCGAGCAGCCCGGGCTGCGCCAGCCCGTACTCCCCTGCCGTCTCCAGCGCGTCGCAGATGTGCAGGTAGTGGGCCCAGGTCTCCGCGAAGTCCTCGTACGGATGCATGGTCGCGTACCGCGAGAGGTAGGACGCGGGCCAGTCCGTTGGCGGCCCCTGCTCGTAGTGGCGCTGCAGCGCCGCCTGGTAGTCGGCGGTCTCGTCGCCGAACAGCTCGCGGCACCGTCCGATCCGGTCGGTGCCCTCGACCAGGCGCCACTGGTAGTAGTGGCCGACCTCGTGGCGCAGGTGTCCGACGAGGGTGCGGTACGGCTCGTCCAGCTCGAGGCGCAGCCGGGTGCGGTGCACCGGGTCGCCCTCGGCCAGGTCGATGGTGATCACGCCGTCCTGATGGCCCGTCACCACCTGCTCGTGGGCACTGGAGAGCAGGTCGAAGCACAGCCCCGTGGCAGGATCGCCGCCGGTCGCCGGATCCTTCCCGACGACGGGGAAGCCGAGGTTGGTCAACTCGACCACCAGCCGGCGCTTGGCCCGCTCGGCGAGCAGGAAGTTGCCCAGCCCCGCCAGGTCGGCGTCATGGGGACGGGTGCGGGTCAGGGCGCAACTCGCGCACTGCCCGCCGATCTCGGACGTCAGCCAGGTGCAACCCGACAGCCCCAGGTTCCGGCAGACGTGCCAGAGCGTCCCCTCCGGGTCGAGGTAGCGCCCCGACGCATCCAGTGGGACGATCGCCGCCTCGCCCAGCGAGTAGCCCAGCGCGCTGCCGCAGCTGACGCAGACCGAGTTCTCGAAGAAGAGCGGGTTGCCGCAGCGGCGGCAGGTGAAGGCTCTCACGCGGAGTCGCCGTGGGTCGGGCCGGGCTCGGCGGGCGGCGGGGCGGGCAGGCAGTCGTCGCCCTCGCAGGCCTCGCCGGGCTCCCCGAGGAGCGTGATCAGCACCGGCCCGCTCATGCGGCCCTCTCGGCAGCTACCTGCTCGAGGACCTGGGTGAAGGTGGCCGTCTCCTGGGCGCCCGAGACCCCGTACTTGCCGTCGAAGACGTAGAACGGGACGCCGGTGATGCCGTACCCGCGGGCCTGGGCGCCGTCCGCCCTGACCGCCGGCAGGTACTCGGCCTCGGTGAGCGAGCGGACGACGTCCGCCCTGTCGAAGCCGAGCTCGGCGGCGAGGTCGGCCAGGTCGTCGATCCGCCCGACATGGCGGTGCTCGATGAAGTAGGCATTCAGCAGCGCCTCCTTCATCTCCTCCTGACGGCCGCGCGCCTTGGCGTAGTGGATCAACTCGTGGGCCTTGACGGTGTTGGTCTGGTGGGACTTGGGGAGGTCGTAGTCGAGCCCGACCTCGGCGGCGATCGCGGTGACCCGCTCGAACATGAGCTCGACCTGCGCCAGCGACATCCCCTTGCGCTCGGCGAGGTACTGGGTCGGGCTGCCCTGATAGTCGACAGGAGTGTCGGGAGACAGCTCGAAGGAGTGGTACTCGATCTCCACCTCGCCGTCGAAGGCCGCCACCGCCGCCTCGAACTTGCGTTTGCCGATGTAGCACCAGGGGCACTGCACGTCGGACCAGACATCGACCTTCACCAGTTGGCTCATACCTGTGACAAGCCCGGACGGCACCGTGGTATTCCTCAGTCGCTGAGTGCAGCTTCTGCCTGCTGGGGCCCGTGGCCGACGGGTGTGTCGGCCACCGCCAACAGCTGGCAGAAGTTGGACGCCTAGACCCGGGCGGCGAGCCACTCGGCCTGTACCGGCCACTGCCAGCCGCCGCCGCCCTCGTGCTCGTTGAAGGAGTACTCGACGATCCGGGAACCCTCGGCGGCCCAGTGGTTGAAGGCGGCGAAGACTGTGGACGGCGGGCAGATCGGGTCGAGGTGGGCCACCGAGAACAGCGCGGGCGCGGTCGCCCGCTTGGCGAAGTTGACCCCGTCGAAGTAGGACAGTGTCCGGAACACCCGCTCGTCGGCGCCGCGGTGCACCGACAGGTACCTGACGATCTCGTGGTACGGGTCGGCGTCGGTCAGCCCGACCGCCCGCTCGAAATGGCACAGGAACGGAACATCCGGCATCGCCCCGGCCAGGCCGTCCACCAGTCCTGCGGCGGCGATCGTGATCGCCCCGCCCTGGCTGCCGCCGGTGACCGCGACCCGGGACGGGTCGACTTGGGGCAGGCCACGCAGCACCCCGACGGCGCGCTCGAAGTGGCACAGGAAGGGGACGTCCGGCATCGCGCCCGCCAG
>JAEYNS010000039.1 GCA_023412435.1 Actinomycetes bacterium
GCCGCTGCGCAGCGCGTGCAGGATGCCGTTGAGGTGGTCCTGCGAGCTCTGGTACTTGCGGAAGTAGTCGTTGACCTGGTCGGCGAAGGGCAGCCGCTTGAACCACTTCTTGCCGCCCCTGGCTTGCGCCGGGTCGAGGTCCTCGACGGTCTTGCGCAGCTGGAGGAGGGTCTGGCTCACCTTCGACCCCTCGGCGAGGCCGCCGTCGCGGACCGCGCGGACCGGGGTCTGCAGCAGCCGGTTGGAGGTCTCGGCGGCCTTGCGGATGTCTGCGTCACCCATCGAGCGGACCGCGTCGGCCTGGGCGGAGAAGGACGGGGAGTTCGCCTCGGCCTGGTTCAGGGCACCGATGAACTCCTCCACCTTGGCGTCCAGCACCGGCACCTGCGCGGCCTCGACCTGCGGCGCCATGGCGGGCGCCTGGGTCTCGGCGACGAGCGGGGGCGGTTCCGGGGCGCTCAGTGAGAGCACGCTCGGCGGGGCCAGCGGGGCCGCCTGGGCGGCGCCGCCGGAGGGTTGTGCGGGAGTCGTCATCGCAGGCCTCTCAGCATCGGGTGCAACGCCGTCCAATCTAGCGTCCCGCACCCCCGTCCGCGCCTGCAGCAGGGGTGCGTTCTCAGCGTGCTGGGGGAGGGCCGGGGGGAACCCTGAGGGTGGGGCGCGGGTTGGCGAGCAGGTCGGCGGCGAGGTCGCCGTGCTCGGCCACCCGTGCGAGGACGTCGGCGGGGGAGAACCGCAGCGCAGCGCCCTCGGCGGCGGCTCCGACTTCGTCCCAGGTCAGGGGCGTGGCGACGCTGGGCCGCTCGCGACCGCGCAGCGAGTAGGTGCAGATCGTGTTGCGCACCGACTGGTTCTGCAGCCAGTCGATCAGGATCCGGTCGGTTCGGGCGGTCCTGGCCTGGGTGGTCACGAACAGGTCGGGGTGCCGGGACGCGAGCCGGTTGGCGATCCCCCGGACGTGACCGACCGCCGTGTCCGCAGGCACCGGGGCGATCGCGGCCTGCAGTTGCAGCCCCTTGCCGCCACTGGTCCGCGGCACGGGGACGAGCCCTTCGTCGGCGAGTTCGGCCGCCACCAGCAACGCGGCCCGCGCACTGTCGGCCATGGTGATCCCCGGCCCGGGGTCGAGGTCGACCACCAGCAGGTCGGCCAGGGTGTCGCCGTCCACCGCGAACGGGGGCTCCGGCTGGTGCTCGCGCCGCCACTGCGGGGTGTGGAGTTCGAGGGCGGCGAGGTTGGCCAGCCAGACCAGCGCGGCCGGGGATTCCACCAGCGGGTAGGAGATCCGGGTGTCGGCGGCGATCACCTCGAGGACGGGGACCCAGTCCGGGGTTCCGGCGGGGGCGTTCTTCTCGTAGAACGACTCGGCGCCGGTGCCGTCGGGGAAGCGCAGCCTTGTCACCGCCCGTCCGGCCAGGTGCGGCAGCATCACGGGGGCGATCTCGCTGTAGTAGGCGATCACCTCCGCCTTGGTGGTGCCGTCGGGGAAGAGCTGCTTGTCGAGGTTGGACAGCGCGACCACCCGTCCGTCGACCTCGGCGTGGACGTCGGCCATGGCTGCCTCCGGAGATGAACTCGGGCCCCACCTGGCGTCAGGTGGGGCCCGAGTGGGTCATGGGTGGGGTCAGACGACCCGCACGTTCGCGGCCTGCGGTCCCTTGTTGCCAGGGGTGATGTCGAACTCCACGGTCTGGCCCTCGTTCAGCGAGCGGAAGCCGCTGGAGTCGATGGCGGTGTGGTGCACGAACACCTCCTGGGCCTCACCGGGGATGGCGATGAAGCCGTAGCCCTTCTCGGCACTGAACCACTTGACGGTTCCTTGCGCCATGTACCTCTCCTCACTCATCGAGCTGCGCCCATTCGGCCAGGCGCTCCGCCGGCCCGGGACGGGCGCGCCCGGACAGCCTTCCCGACCGGGCGTGGTCGGCAGGTGGCCACTGTTGCACACTCACCGGTGGCGGTCCAGAAGTCCCGCGACGCACGTTCGGTGGGCCTGCGGCCGCTGTCGGTGGCGGGTGGTTGCATGGTGGCGTGGTGGCGGAAGCAGCAGTCGTGGACGGCGCAGGGCTGACGGCCGAACAGGCCGGGGTGCTGCGGGGCTGGCATGGCCCGTTGCTCGTGCTCGGCGGTCCGGGAACCGGCAAGACGCTGCTGGTGGCGCAGGCCGCGATCCAGCAGGTGGGCGCGGGTGGGACGCCGCTGGTGCTCGCCTCGTCCAGAACCGCGGCCAGCGCGCTGCGGAACCGGATCGCCGAAGGGGTCGGGGGCACCTCGCAACTCACCGTGACGACCGTGCACGCCCTGGCCCGTACGCTCGTCGACCAGTACGCGACCGCCGGCGACTGGCGGCTGCTGACCGCCCCCGAGCAGGAGTTCCGGGTGCGCGAACTGCTCGCAGGAGACGACGGCACCCGCTGGCCCGCCGGCCTGCGGCAGGCTCTGGCCACCCGTGGCTTCGCCCGTCAGGTGCGCACGGTGCTCGCCCGCGCCCGCCAGCTCGGCCTCGACCCCGAGGACGTCGTCGAGCACGGCCGCAGGGCCGGCCTGCCGGAGTGGGTGGCGGTCGGGGAGTTCTTCGCCGAGTACCTCGACGTGCTCGACGCCGAGGCCGCCCTCGATTACGCCGAACTCGTGCACAGGGCCCGCATTCTGCTGACGGACCCCGACGTGGTGGCGGTGGTCCGGCAGCGCCACGGCGCGGTGCTGGTCGACGACGTCACCGATCTCGACCCCGCCCAGCTCGGCCTGGTGCGCGCCCTGGTGCCAGACGGCGGGCTGGTGCTCGCCACCGCCGACCCGCAGGCAGCGGTCAACACCTTCCGCGGCGCGCACCCGCGGATCGCCGCCGAGTTCACCTCTATCTTCACCGGCCGGGGCGGCGCACCCGGCGGGCTGGTGGTCCTGCGGCAGGGGCTGCGAGCCGGCGGGGACCTGGCGGC
>JAEYNS010000061.1 GCA_023412435.1 Actinomycetes bacterium
GCCGCCAGGGACGGCGCCGGGTCGTGGGCCAGCATGCCGTCCAGGTCGGGCCGGGTCACCCACAGCTTAAGCGAGCGCGGCCCCTCCCACGGCTACACCTGGTGGGCCTGGAGGAAGTCCTGCGGCACCCACACCCAGTCCGGACGGGCATCGCAGCCGGCCGCCGCCTCGGCGAGCAGGGCTCCGAACCTGACCGGCGGGGCGACCGCGTCGAAACTGCCGGTCCGGCGCCGCTCCGCGAGGTCGACCAGCCAGGTGGCGAGGTCGCGCACATCGATGACCTGGACGAGGTCGTCGGGGCTGCCCGGTGCCAGTACCGCCGGGGCCTCGGCGGCGCGCCCCAGCCGGACCGGCCAGTAGGTGAACCGCCCGGTCGGGTCGCCGGGGCCCACGATCAGGCCCGGCCGGACGATGCTCGCCGAGGCGGCGCCGTCGCGGACCAGATTCTCGCAGGCGACCTTCATCGGACCGTAGGCGGACGGGTCCTCCCGCAGGTCGACGTCGTCATAGCGCGGCTGCAGGGTGGCAGCATCGGCGCGCTGACCGGGGGTGGCCTCGTCGGCGTAGGCACTGATGCTCGACACGAACACCCAGTGGGCTTCGGGCAGGGCCTCCACCGCCCGCTGCACCCGGGAGGGGTGGCGGGCCACGTCGATCACCGCGTCGAACCCGGCCAGCTCTGCCGGCACCGGCTCGGCCCTGTCGAAGCGGACGAAGCGCGCTCCGGAGGGGATGGATCCGGTGAGCCCGCGGTTGGCGCAGGTCACCTCGTGACCGCGCTCGAGGGCAACGGCCGCCGCCGCCCGTGACACGAAGACCGATCCGCCCAGCACGAGGAGCCGCATGGGCCAACGCTCGCCGCGCGGACCGGCGTCCGCAACCCCTTCCGCTGACGGCGGACGCGCAGACTGGAGAGTTGTCGCCGTCCTCGGCGGTTTCCGTCCAGCCAGGCGGGCTCAGTCGAGGAAGATGTCGGGGTACAGCTCCTCGTCCGGGGTACCGGGGACGGCGGCGTAGCCGGAGAGATCGACGACCCCCGCCTCGGCCAGGACGTCCTCCACGATCAGGGTCCGGCCGGTGCACTCGCGGCTGGGGCGGGTGAGCACCTCGTGGGCGGCGTCGGCGTAGATTTCGGGGGTGCGGCTGCGTCGCATCATCTGCTCACCGCCGAGGGCGAACCGGACGGCGGCGGTGGAGATCGTGGTGCGCGGCCACAGGGTGTTCGCGGCGACCCCTGCGGGGGCGAACTCGGCGGCGAGCCCGAGCGTGGCCAACGTCATGCCGTACTTGGCGAGCAGGTAGCCCGGGAAGGCGCCCAGCCACCGCGGGCTGAGGTTGAGCGGCGGGGAGAGCGACAGGATGTGCGGGTTCGCCGCCTGCCGCAGGGCCGGCAGCGCGGCCCGGGAGAGCATGAAGGTGCCGCGGACGTTGACGTCCTGCATCAGGTCGTACTTCTTCGCCGCCAGGTCGAGCGAGCCGGACAGGTCGATCACCGAGGCGTTGTTCACCACGATGTCGATGCCACCGAACCTGGCGAGCGTGCTCTCCACCGCGGTCCGGATGTCGTCGTCGTTGCGGACGTCGCCCACGATCGGCAGCGCCGTACCGCCGGCCGCCTGGATCGCCGCCGCCGCGGTGTGGACGGTGCCCTCGAGCAGCGGGTGTGGCGCGTCGGTCTTGGCCAGCAGGGCGACATTGGCTCCGTCACGGGCGGCTCGCAGCGCGATCGCCAGCCCGATCCCTCGGCTGCCGCCGGACATCAGGATCGTCCGTCCGGCGAGGGTCCTCCCGGTCAAGGCACTCACCCCCACCGCGAGGAGGCGGCGGCGAAGGCCGCGATCCGGGCTTGGGCCGCGTCGGTGTCGAAGCTGTTCCCGATGGTGGTCGCCTCGTCGGCCAGGTTCTCCTCGAACCTGCGATCGGCTCCCACCCTGACCAGCCGCTTGGCGTGGCCGTACGCGGCGGTGGCGTTGTCGAGCCACGACTGCGCCACCTCTTCGGCGCGCGCGGCGAGCCGGTCGGCGGCGACCACCTCGGACACCAGCCCCCACTCCAGCGCAGTCGCGGCATCGATCATCGTGTCGGTGAGCAGCAACTGCAGCGCCCGGCGCTCACCGACCGCCCGCGGCAGCAGCGTGGTCACCCCGAGATCCGGGGTGAGCCCGATGTTGGCGTAGCGGGACACGAACCGCGCGGTGTCGGACGCCACTATGTAGTCGGCGGTCAGCATCAGCCCGAGCCCACCGCCGGCGACCGCGCCGCCGACCGCGGCGACGACCGGCTTGGGGCACGTCGTGAGCGCAACGATCCCGTCGTTGATCACGCCCGCCATCTCGGCGAGGTCGGCCCCCGAGCCACCGCCGCCGGCCATCGCGAGGACGTCGCCGCCGGCGCAGAAGGCGGGACCCGCCGCGTCGAGCAGGACGGCGCCGACATCGGGGTGGGCCGCCACCTGTCGGGTGACCTCCCGCCAGCGGGCACCCATCGCGTAGTCGACAGCGTTCAACGAGTCGGGCCGGTTCAGGGTGATCCGCGCCAGGCCGTCGCTGACGTCCAGCAGGATCGACTCGGTCATGGTGCCTCCGGTGGGCTGGCTGCGGACGGGACCAGTGAACCCGCATCCCGCCCACGGCGCCAGTGGCGACCCTGCGGCCGGACGCGACGATCAGGCCTGCAGTGCGGCCAGCGCGCCGGCGGCCGAACCCGCGAGCAGGTTCAGGTCCCGCTCGGTGAGGAACAGGGAGGCGCCCCGCGCGGCCCAGAACTCCATGGCCTCGCGGCCCTGGCAGTCGATGCCCACCGGGACCCCGGACGCGCTCGCGCGCTCGATGATCGACGTGGCCGCGCGCTGCAGCTCGGGGGAGTGCTGCCACCGCACCCGCCCGAGCCCGAGGGACAGGGCGAGGTCGTTCGGGCCGATGTAGAGCGCGTCGATGCCCTCGGTCGCCAGGATCGCGTCGAGGTTCGCCAACCCGGCGGCGGTCTCGATCATGACGATCACCGCCGCGGCGGCGTCGCCCTCGTCGGGCTCGGGAAGGGGCCGTCCCAGCTGGCCCCACAGCGGTCCCCAGCTCCGTCCGCCGGCGGGGGCGTACCTGGTGGCTGCGATCATCCGGGCGGCGTCCTCCGCGGTCTCCACCAGCGGCACCACCACCCCGTCGGCGCCCAGGTCGAGGCAGCGCATCACCTGGTGCGGCAGCAGCCCCTGGGTCCGCACGACAGCGAAGGACGGGGTCGCAGCCAGCGCGTCCAGCTGGCCGGGCAGGTCAGCCTCGGTGGCGAAGCCGTGCTGCAGGTCGATCACGACCAGGTCGAACCCCGACCTGCCCAGCACCTCGGTGCTGCGCGGGTCGCCCAGCGCCGCCCACACCCCGAGCTGGCGCCCGCTGCGCAGGGCCTCGCGGAGCGTGACGGACATCAGGCGTACAGCTCGACGACGCGGGCGATCTCGGCCAGGACGTCAGGCGTCGGCGGGTCGATCGCCATCCGGGTGGTCGCGTCGGTGACCCCGAGCAGCCGGTAGGCGGCCTTCATC
>JAEYNS010000066.1 GCA_023412435.1 Actinomycetes bacterium
CGAGCCGCCCGGGCGGCGACCGGCGCGGGTCGACCTGGTCCAGGCCCTCGACGAGTTGGTGATGGGCTACTCGCAGACCCGCCACCTGCTGACCGGCGACCTGGTCTGGGGCGAGGGCGTCCCGGTCACCTTCTTCCACGCGGTGCTGGCCGGTGGCCGGCTGATCGGGCACTGGACCTACCAGCGCGACGGCAGCGGACGGCCGTGGCGGCTGCACACCCAGGGGCTGCGGGCCTGGGACGACGAGGAGACCGAGGCGGTGCGGGTCGCGGTGGCCGCCTTCGGCAGGTTCGTCGGCTCAGCGGTGGACTGGGTTCACACCCCGTCCCTCGGCCAGTAGAGCGCATCGGGCGTCGGCCGGGCGCCGAAGATGGCCTGGCCGACCCTGACCACGGTCGCGCCCTCCTCGACCGCGAGCTCGAAGTCGCCGGACATCCCCATGCTGAGCTCGTCGAGCGGGACGGGCGCGGTGTCGCGCAGCCGGTCACGCAGTTCGCGCAACCGCACGAAGCAGGCCCGCACCGCGTCCAGGTCGGTGCTGAACATCGCCAGGGTCATCAGGCCGCGCACGTTGAGGCTGGCGAACTGCGGCAGGTCGCGCAGGAAGCCGGCGACCTCCTCCGGCGGCATGCCGTACTTGCTCTCCTCGCGGGAGGTGTTGACCTGGACGAACACGTCGAGGGAGCGGCCGGCGGCCTGCAGCCTGCGGTCCAGTGCCTCGGCCAGCCGCAGGCTGTCCAGGGCCTGGAACTCGGCGGCGAAGGCGGCCACGTCCCTGGCCTTGTTGGTCTGCAGGTGCCCGATCACCGACCAGTGCAACCCCGGCAGGTCGGACAGTGCCGCGGCCTTGGCCTTCGCCTCCTGCACCTTGTTCTCGCCGAACGCGGTCATCCCCACCGAGACCGCGGCCCGCATTCTCGCCTCGTCCACCGTCTTGGAGACCGGCAGCAGCCGGACGCCGGACGGGTCACGCCCCACCCGGGCGCAGGCGGCGTCGATCCGGTCGCGCACCTCGGCAAGGTTCCTGGCCAGATCGGCAGCGGCGCCGGCGGTCGGGTAGTCCACCATGGCCGCAGGATAGCCGGGCCTGCGTGATGTCTGAGTGACATCACCAGAATCTTGCGGTGACATCATGATGGTGTCATCATGGTGTCATGAACATCGATCCGTACATCGAGAAGCTGCGGGGCGCGCTGAAGGCTTCCGCAGAGCTGGGCGGCGACGAGGCCAGGGCAGCCGCCGAGCGGGTGGGCATCGCGCTCGAGCCTGCCGCGCGGCTCGCCATCATGGAGGCGGTGACCCAGGCGGCCGCCGAGATCAGCTCGGAACTCCCCTCCGGTTCGGTGGGCGTCCGGCTGGCCGGCGACGGTCTCGGGTTCGAGTTCCACAGCGGTGCCGACAGCTACCCCGAGCCGGACCCGGTTCCCGTCGCCGATGCTGACGACCCGCTCACCGCCCGGATCACGCTGCGACTCCCCGACGCGGTCAAGACCAGGGTGGAGGAGTGCGCCTCCGAGTCCGGCGTCTCCCTGAACAGCTGGATCCTCGGCGTCCTGCGTGAGGCGACCAGCGAGTCGGGCTGGACCGCCCGGATCAACCTGGGCGGTGCGCCGTTCCTCAATCTTCACGCCGGGATGTTCGACCCCGGCAAGCCGGGCAGGCGCCCCGGCAACCGCATGCAGGGCTGGGTCTAGGACCCGGCGGGAAGGAGAGCACGATCATGGAGTACACCTTCGACACCCCTGAGCCGGTCGACCTGTACCTCGAGCTCGATCGGGGCCGGGTCACCATCACTGCGGTGGCGACCGGGCAGTCCTCGCTCCGCGTCGAGGGCGACCAGCCCGAACGGCTTCAGGTCCACGCCGACGGCAACCGGATCCGCGCCGTTGTGGAACGCCGTTCGCTGTTCGACCTCGCCCCGTCCCTGCTGGTGTGGGTGACGGTGCCCGTCGACAGCAGGGCCGCGGTGAAGACCGGCTCGGCCGGCGTCGCCACCGCAGGACGGCTGGCTGAGGCGACCGTGACCAGCGGCTCCGGCGACGTCGAGGTGGCGGAGGCGGGCGTGGCCAACCTGCAGACCGGTTCCGGAGGGGTCAGGGTCGGCACCGCGGGCCACCTGCGCGCCAAGACCGGCTCGGGTGATGTCACGGTGGGCGAGGTCGCCGGCCCGGCGCTCCTCCACAGCGGCTCGGGCGACCTCCGGCTCGGCCACGCCAGGGCGAACGCCTCGCTCAAGACTGCCTCGGGGGACATCGCGGTCGAGGTGGCCGACGCCGACCTCGTGACCACCACCGCCAGTGGCGACATCGCGGTCTCGCTGGTCAGCCGGGGAGACATCTCGGGGTCCTCGGCGTCAGGCTCGCTGCGGATCGGGGTCCCCCCCGCCGTGCCGGTGTGGACCGACATCTCCACCCTCACCGGCAGGATCAGCTCGGACCTGGTCGGCGCGGGCCGTCCGGAGGCGGGCCAGGACCACCTGCGACTGCGGGCCAGGACGGTCAGCGGGGACGTCCGGCTCGAGCAGCTGCAGACCCCGGACGTGCTGCGCTGAGCCATCGGCTCAGGCGAACTGGATGGTCACCTTCTCGCCGGCGAGGTCGGCTCGCATCCGGGTCAGCCGGACGCTCGCCTTCCAGCGCGAGCCGTCGGTGCCCCTGACCTCGCCGCGCACCACGATGTCGACCCGGGCGGTCGCCGACCCGGGGTGGTCGAGGACGAGGTCCAGTTCGTCGAGCTGGTCGGCCCCGGAGTGCACCGCCCACCGCATCGTCGACTCCTTGAGCTTGGTGCCCTTGGGGTTCGTGAGGGCGAAGCCGCAGTCCTTCGGATCCAGCTCGCGGCGCTTCACGCAGGCCTTGAGGTGTGCGGTCCCGGCGGCCGAGACCTCCTGCCTGCCGGCCTCGCTCAGCACCAGCGAGGCAGTCAACTCTGGGGTCCCGGTGGTGGTCTCGATCAGGAACCCCGGGTTCTCGACGGCGTACCGATCGGCCGTCGTGCCAATGGTGTAGCTGCCGGGGAAGAGTGCCGGCTCGGCGCTGGAGACCGTCGCTCCGCTGATGGTCAGCGGCACTTCACGCAGTCGCAGGGTGGTCAGGTCGAGCGTCGCGGCGACCCGGGCCAGGCGCCAGACCTCACCCTGCCTCACCACCTCGTAGGCGGTGCTCACGGCATGGTCGCCGAGGCGGTAGCGCGCCGAGACGAACTGGCGCGGGGCGTCGC
>JAEYNS010000092.1 GCA_023412435.1 Actinomycetes bacterium
CGGCCACCCCGACCCCGACACCCACTCCCGCGGCGACGCCGACCCAGACCTCCACCCCGACGCCCGCCGAGGCGGTCACCCGGATCGAGGTCACCCTGGCCGACGGCAAGGCGGAACCCAACGGTGACAAGATCCAGCTCGCAGTGGGGGACACCGTCGAGTTCGTGGTCACCTCCGACCGCAACGACGAACTGCACATCCACGGCATGGACCAGACGATCCCGGTCAGGAAGGGCAAGACCGTGGTGGAACGGGTCACCGTCGAGACCACCGGCCGCTTCGAGGTCGAGTCCCACCATCCGGCGCTCGTGATCGTGCAGCTCATCGTCCGATGACCCCGCTGCTGGTGCCGCTGCATGGGATCGGCTCCCGGCAGGACCTGCCGCTGCCGTTCGAGTACGTGCTGATCGGCGCCGCGCTCGCCCTGGCGGTGTCCTTCGTCGTGCTGGCCTTCGCCTGGCGGTCGTCCCGCTGGACGCAGCCGCCGTCCGGCCGTCCGCTGGCAGGGCTCACCCGGCTGGTCGACCACCCGGCCACGGTCTGGGCTCTGCGACTGGTAGTCCTTGCGGTCTGGCTGACCGCCGGGCTGGCGCTGTGGTTCGGCCAGGACCGGGTCACCAACCCCGGGTTCGGCTTCGTCTACGTCTGGCTGTGGGTGGGGCTGGTGCCGCTCTCGCTGCTCGCCGGTCCGGTCTGGCGCCGGCTCAACCCGTTGCGCACCCTGCTGCTCGGCGTCCGGGCGCTGCCGGTGCTGGGCGACCGGGTGGGCCGCCGTGCGCTGCCGGCCGGGCTCGGGGTGTGGCCGGGGGCGCTGGCGCTGGTGGGCTTCCTCTGGCTGGAGCTGGTGCAGCCCGGCAACAACAGCCTGCCGGTGATGCAGGCGTGGGCGGCCGCCTGGTTCGTGTGGTGCTTCGGCGGCGCGCTGGTCTGGGGCGAGGCCTGGTTCGCCGCCGCCGACCCGTTCGAGGTGGTGTCCAGCCTCGCCGCACGCCTGGCGCCGTGGCGGCGCTCCGCCGGGCGGCTGCGCTGGGTCAACCCGCTGCACAACCTCGCCGCCGGACCGCACCCTGCGGGGACCGCCGCCGCCGTGGTGGTCCTGCTGGGAGGGACTGCCTTCGACTCCTTCGGCGCCACCACCGGCTGGATCCGGCTGGTGCAGACCTCGGAGCTGTCCCCTGTGGTCTGGGGGAGCTTCGGCCTTCTGGCGATGATCGCCCTCGTGGCGGCCACCTTCGCCCTCGGGGTCCGCGGCCTGCCGGGCGACGCGATGGCCGCCAGCGTCGTCCCGATCGTGGTCGGCTACACCCTCGGCCACTACCTCAGCCTGCTCGTCCTCGAGGGCCAGCGGACGGCGATCCTGATCTCCGATCCGCTCGGCGTGGGCTGGAACCTGTTCGGCACTGCCGAGGCCGGGATCGGCCAGCTGTGGCTGGAGAACCCCACCGCCACCGCCCTGGTCCAGCTGTTCGCGATCGTCGGTGGCCACCTGCTCGGGGTGCTGGTCGCCCACGACCTCGCGATCGGACGGCTCCCGGCGCGCCGCGCCGTCGGTGGCCAGGTGCCGCTGCTGCTGGTGATGGTCGGCTACACGGTCGGCGGCCTCACCCTGCTGTTCTCGCCCTGACGGCTCAGCCGCGTTCGACGACGTCCTTCAGGCCGGCGAGCATGGTTTCCCAGTTCGTCCGGAACTGCTCGACCGAGCCGTCGGGGGTGTTGTCCTGCTCAAGGCTCAGGTAGGTGGCGCCGCCGAGGTCGGCGAGCCGGTACTCGAGCCGGTGGTAGTTCTCCGGCGCGTCCTCCTGGCCGCCGGCCGGGCTGAAATGGGTGACCACGAGCCGTTCGCCTGGGACCACCTCCAGCACCTGCCCGTGATCCTGGTAGGGATGCCCCTCGAACTCACCGCTCCAGGTGATCGGGCTGCCCGGCTGCCACGTGGTCTCCAGCCGGGTGCCGAAGAAGTACTGCCGGACGAGCGCCGGATCCGTGAGTGCCCGCCACACCCGGTCGGGCGGGGCAGCGATCTCAACCCCGACCTTGATCGTCTGGTTGGTCATCACCGGGTGGTACCCGCCCGGCCCGCGGGATAACCCGGGCCAGCGTCCGGGCGTCACGCCGACATCGCTCGGGCCGGCTGCCACACTCGTGGGGTGGCTCCCGCTGAACTGGTCGCCCTGTACGGGCCGGACGGCCGTCCGACCGGTGAGGTCGCCGACCGGGCCAGGATGCGCAGGGAGAACCTGCGGCATGCCGCCACCCACGTGGTGGTGCGCAACCCTGACGGGCTGGTCTACGTCCACCGCCGCACCGACACCAAGGACGTCTACCCCGGCAGGTACGACTTCACCGCCGGCGGGGTGCTGCAGGCGGGGGAGGACCCGCTGGAGTCGGCCCGGCGCGAGCTCGAGGAGGAGCTGGGCGTCACCGGCGTCGCGCTGGTGCCGCTGTTCGAGGCCGACTATGCCGACGCGCACACCCGGTTCCACGCGTTCTGCTACGAGTGCACCACGGACGGCCCCGTCCGCTGGCAGCCCGAGGAGGTGGCCTGGGGGGAGTGGGTCACCCCGGCGCGGCTGCTGGAGCTGATTGAGGAACTGCCGTTCATGCCGGACGCGGTGGCGAACCTGCGGCCCTGGCTCGACTCGCTGCGCTGACCCGCAGCATCCGGCGGGGTCAGCGGGCGGCCGGGTCGCTGGACGCCCGGACGATCAGCGCGGGGGAGAGCACCACCTGCTGGTGGATGTGCTCGGGATCCCCCGAGGAGTGCTCGAGCAGCAGGTTGGCGGCCCGGTAGCCCAGTTCGTAGATCGGCTGGCGCACCGAGGTGAGCGGAACCACCCAGTCGGCGGCAAAAGTGATGTCGTCGTAGCCGACCAGGGCGACATCCTCCGGAACCCGGACGCCGGCCTGCGCGAGCCGTCGGTACACCCCGAAGGCCAGCATGTCGTTGCCGCAGAAGACGGCGCTCGGCAGGCCGCGTTCGAGCAGCCGTTCCGCCGCCAGCATGCCGTCGCGGATGCCGATCGCCGAGACGCTCTCCTCGACGAGGGCGGTCGCCGGGTCGAGACCCGCCTCGACCAGCGCCTCCCGCGCCCCCTGGCTGCGCTGGGCGAACTGGTGCAGCAGGGTCGGTCCGCCGACGAAGGCGACCTGTTCGTGGCCCAGCTTCAACAGGTGGCGGACGGCGAGTCGCGCACCGGAGACGTGGTCGACCGAGACCGAGCAGGAGTCCGCCGAGTCGAGGTAGTCGAGGTAGACGATCGGCAGGCGGCGGTCGCCCACCCACTCGCTGACCAGGGGAGCGTCGGCCGAGGCCGGGGTGAGCAGGACCCCGCGCACCCGCTGCGCGGCCAGCATCGTGAGCAGCCGCTCCTGCCGGTCGGTGGCGTTCTCCGAGTCGCACAGGATCATCACGTGGCCGGCCTCGTTCGCCACCCGCTCCACCGCGCTGGCGGCCTCCATGAAGAACGGGCTCATGATGTCGAGGACGACCAGCCCGATCACCTGGCTGGAGGCCCCGGTGAGCACCCGGGCCTGCTGGTTGGGGACGAAGCCGAGTTCGGCGATCGCCCGCTCGACAGCTTCGCGGGTGCGCTTGCGGACCATCTCGGGGTGGTTGATCGTGTTGGAGACCGTGCCCACCGACACGCCTGCGAGGGCGGCGACGTCGCGGATGCTCACCGACGACCGTGGCGCCTGCAGGTCACGCCGATCCTGGGCCACCACGGGCTCCTTTCCGACCCGTCGTGCGGTCTGGACGCACTCGGCGGGCAGGCCGGATGTTATCCAAACCGTTATCGATTCCGCGATGAATCCGCGTGCGAACGGGGTGAGACGAGTGTAACGTCTGAACCGGTTCAAGAAATGAACCGCTTCAAGAAACCGCAGCAGAGTCGCTGGAGGACCGATGGCCGAGCAGTCCACTCCCCGTCGCTGGTACGTGCCGGACGCCTACATCCCGCCGGTGACCACCGGCCCGGAGCCGTCGCACGAGTCGATCTGCGTCCTCAACGCCACCGACTCCCCGGCCGAGTTCGTGATCACCGCCTACTTCGCCGACCGCGAGCCCGATCGCTCCGAGCCGATCACGCTGCCGGCGCGGCGCGACGTCCATCTGCGCACCAGCCGGCCCGACCAGGTCGGAGGCCTGCAGCTCCAGCCCGGGGTGCCCTACGGGCTCGTCATCGAGTCCGACGCCGACCTGCACCTGCAGTACAGCCGGCTGGACACCACCCAGGCTGCCTACACCCTCATGACCGCAATGCCCATCCCGACCGATCCCCGCTGACGCGGATTCGGACACGCAGTGAACAACCAGTAAGGAGTAAGTGCATGAAGCAAGGACGCTTTGTTGGCGGTGCGGTTGCCGCCGCGCTCGCGCTCAGCCTCGGCCTGACCGCGTGTGCCGGATCGCCGGCACCCTCGGGCAGCGCGCCGGCGGCTGGCGGCGACGGTGACTACACCATCGCTGTCGTCCCGAAGGACGCCACCAACCCGTGGTTCGTCCGGATGGAGGAGGGCGTCAAGAAGTACGCCGCCGACACCGGCCTCAACGTCTTCCAGAAGGGCCCGGCCGAGACCGACGCCACCATGCAGGCCCAGGTCA
>JAEYNS010000167.1 GCA_023412435.1 Actinomycetes bacterium
CACCCCCACCGCGGGTCCCCCGGCCGACAGGTCCAGGCCGCCGTCGGTCACCTGCAGCTGGGGCGTCGCCGCCAGCCGGGCGCCGTAGAGCAGTTCCGGTTGCCGCCGTGCGAGCAGCCAGCGAGGCAGCCGGACGCCGCCCCAGGCCGCCCTGGCGAGCAGGACAAGGATCCGCTCCCCCGGCAGCTCACGCAGGTACCCCAGGGCGTCGTCGTCGACCACCACCCAGCGCAGCCCGCCGTCGCACAACGCGTCCGAGCTCTTGCGGAGCGCGATCAGCTGCCGGTAGACGGCGAAGATCCCGGCATCCCAGCGGTCGCCGCCGCCCGCGGCGATCTCGTCCCACGGCATGGTGGTGCGGCCCTGCTCGCCGGTCCTGCCCTCGGCGCCGCCCTCGTCGCCGGCGAACAGTGCCGGGATGCCGGGGTAGGTGAACAGGCAGGCCGCAGCGACCTCGGTGATCCTGCGGTCGCCGGTCAGCGTCGCGATCCGCGCGGTGTCGTGCGACCCGAGCATGTTCCACTGCCGGACGGCGGTCTGCCACGGCACTGCCGCGTCGAAGTCGAGCATCGTCTCCACCACCACCGCTCCGCTGCGCCGCGGGATCGGGGCGGGGGTCTCGCTGAACCGCAGGTCGGTGTCGGCCCTGGTCAGCCACGACCACAGCGGCTTGGTGAAGGCCTGGTAGTTCATCACCGACTGCCACCCGTCGCCCGGCACATCGCCGCTGACGTCGTGGAAGTGCTCGGCCACCAGCAGGCCGTCGGGGTTGGCGTCGACAAGGGTCGCCCTGGCTGCCCGAGCCACCTCGTGGTAGTAGTCGTCGGCCGCGTAGCGTCCGGTCATGTTGGCGACGTCGATCCGCCAGCCGGCCAGCTGGAACGGGGCTCGCATGAACCGGCCGACCACGGATCCGGGTCCGGACACCATCCGGTCCCACAGCTCACGCGACCCCCAGTTCAGCTTCGGCAACGAGGGCACCCCCAGCCAGGAGACGTACCCGGGCAGGTCGGACGCAGCGCGCGTGACGGGTTCGTCCCCCCAGTGGTGGGAGAGGCTGTCGACCCAGGTGCCGACGTCGATGGGGCTGTCCTCCGCCCAGTAGTAGAAGCCCGCCTCGACCGACTCACGGTCGGCACTGGCGCGCTGGAACCACTCGTGGGTGACCCCGGTGTGGTTGGTGGTCAGGTCGCCGATCACCCGCATCCCGCGGGCGGCGGCAGCCGTGGTGAGCGAGGCGAGCGCCTCGTCCCCTCCCAGCAGCGGGTCGACGCGCGCGAAGGTGACCGAGTCGTAGCGGTGGCTGCTGCGGGCAGGGAAGAACGGTGTCAGGTAGATCAGGTCGACGCCGAGTTCGCGCAGGTGGTCGAGGTGCTCCTCGATGCCGGCCAGGTCACCGCCGTAGAACTGGTTGCCCGTCGCCGGGCCGCCGGCCACCGGCTCGTCGTCCCAGCCGGCCGGCTCGGCCCATTGCGGCAGTTCCCTGTTGTCGGCGGCGGCCGAGCGGGCGAACCGGTCGGGGAAGATCTGGTAGCCGACGGTGCGCGCTGCCCAGGCCGGGGCGGTCGGATGCACCGAGAGCTTGAAGTCGCCGGCGTCGGTCACGTCGCGGTCGAAGACCCCGCGCGCCGTCACCCACTGGTAGCCGCCCTTGCGCACGACCATCCAGCGGTAGCGCACCACAGGGTTGTCCAGCGGCAGGTCCGCCTCATACCAGCGCTCGTGGCCGTTCTCGGAGGCGGGGTGGGCGCGCAGCCGCAGCGGCGACCCGTCCCGCAGCGCGCGGACCCAGACCCGGGACTCGCCGTACCCCGCGGGCACCCAGAGCCTGACCCGGACCCGCTGGCCGAGGTGCCGGGGACCGGGGGCGACGTAGAGACTCGATCCGTCGTGGTGCGGCCGGTCGAGCAGGTGCGCCATCAGTCCGCAGGCTTCTTCCCGCACACCACGGGGGTGAGGGTGTTGTAGGACCAGAAGAAGGGCTCCTTCTTCACCAGCTCCTTGCCCTTGTAGAACAGCCGGTTGAAGCGGACGTCGAAGCCGGACATCGCCGACTGCGGCACGCACTTCTTCGACTCGTCGTAGATGGTCTTGCCAGGGGTCCGGTAGTTGCTGGTGACCGGCTTGGACGCCTTGACCGTGTAGGTCCTGGTCGACCAGACCCGCACCGTGACCGAGCCCTGCGAGCCGGTCCGTCCGGTGGTCCAGGCCTCGAGCAGCACCCCGTAGCTGGAGTCGTTCTGGAACTTCATGTCCACCGACTTCCAGTCGAGGGTCGCCTCCCTGCCCATCGGGTAGCGGCTGAAGTAGAGCGAGTGCGGCTTGTGGTAGATGTCCTTCAGCCCGGCGAAGAAGATCGCGTTGAACACGGTGGTGGTGGCCTGCGAGATGCCCCCGCCGTAGATGTTGGGGTCGATCCTGCCGTTGGCGATGCCACCGCCCCGCATCCAGCCGGCCTGCGGGGTGCGCTCCCCGAGGGCCGCGTTCATCGAGAAGGTCTCACCGGGGGCCAGGTAGGTGCCGTTGACGAGCTTGGCAGCCTTGCCGATGTTGTTGTAGCGGTAGGCGCTGCCCGGGAAGTACGTGGTGAACTCGCCGATCACCTTCTTGACCCCCGCCGCCTTGGCGTCGTCGGTGGTGAAGGACGCCGGGCGCTTCGAGACCGCCACGGTCGTCGTCCGCTCGCCTTTCGCCCCGAGGACGGGGACCAGGGCCTCGGCAAGGGTGGCGCCGTCCACGCTCTCGCCGTCGCGGGACCCGACGATCTTCGGCTTCTCGCCGCGCTTGATCGTGAACCGGGCGTTGCGCGGCTTCTCCAGCCCGAGCTTGTCCAGCTTGGGAGCCACCTGCCGGGCCAGTTCCTTGGTGTCGAAGGTGGGGGTGAGCTCGCCGGCAGTCGCGGGGAAGCTGAGCGTGGCGGCGATGATCTTCGGTTCGACGGTCATCGTGCCGGCCTTGCCGACCTCCACGGAGATCGGCCCGGCGACCGCGGGGGCAGCGGTGGACGCCACGAACTGCTCGGCCTCCGCGGTGGTGACCGCGGGCTCGGCGGTGGTGACCACGGCGTCCACGCTGGTCTGGCGGAGGAACGCTCCACGGATCGCGGCCGCGGTCTCGCCCCGCTGCAGGGCGGCTCCCTCGACCGCCTTGGTGAGCACGGGCTTGAGGCCTTCGTACGCCACGCGCGCGTCGACCGGTTCGAGGTCGACCTTGGCGGCGATCGCGGCCACGACCCGGTCGAGTTTCGCCTCGTCCACCTCGACGACGGCGGGCACCTCACGGCCGCCGAACAGCACGTTGATGATCGTCAACGGGTTGTAGAGGTCGCCGCCCCTCGCCTGCGCGACCGACGCCGCGTAGTCGATGCTGAGGCCCGCCTCCACCGCGGTGGTCGCGTGGGTGTACTCCCGAGCGACGATCGTCAGCGGCGCGGCCGCCCGCTCCGCCAGGCCTTCGCGCAGCTTCGCCTCGGCCTCGGAGGCAGGGACGCCGCCGACCTGCACGCCGTCGATGACTGTGTTGCGGGGCAGGTTGTCGCCGGCCAGGGCGTACCCGGCCGCGTAACCGCCCACGAGGATGGCGAACACCCCACCGCCGGCCCACAGGGCCACTCGTGCGGTGGTGGAAGGTCGCTTTCGGGACTTGGACGCGGCCACGGGGTTCCTCTCTCGGCCTGACTGCCGCAGACCATGCTACGTGAGGGTCGCGGCCGATTCGGTTCGTGACGCGGCGGGCGGGGTGGGCACACCAGGGCCGGCCCGCCACTGGGCGAGCACGATCCCGGCTGCCATCAGGGCTGCCCCGAGGTAGCCGCGGGCGCCCATGTTCTCCCCGAGCAGCAGTGCCCCGCCAAGGGCGCCGAAGACCGCCTCGGCCGACATGATGAGGGCGGCGTGGCTGGCCAGCGCGTCGCGCTGGGCGATCACCTGGAGGGTGTAGGCGATGCCCACCGAGATCAGGCCGCCGTAGAGCAGCGGGACGATTCCCGCGGCGAGGCCGGCGAACGGCGCCTCGTCCAGCAGCAGCGCCGCAGGGGTGCTGAGCACCGCGCACCAGGCGAACTGGGCGATCGCGAAGCGCAACGCGTTGAGCCGCCGGCTGTAGTGCTCGATCACGAGGATCTGCGCGGTCCACACCAGCGTGGACGCCAGCACGATGGCGTCTCCGAAGCCGATCCTGAACCCGTCGCCGACCGCGAGGAAGTACAGGCCCACCAGGGCCAACCCGATGCCGGCCAGCGTCGGCCAGGTCGACCGGTGCCCGCGGAAGGCGGCGACCAGCGGCACGAAGACCATGTACAACCCGGTGATGAACGCGGCATTGCCGGCTGTGGTGTGGCTCATCGCCACCTGCTGCATGCCGACAGCTGCCGCCAGCAGGGAGCCCGCGATCAGACCGGGAACCACCACCGCCCGGGTCGCCAGGGCGCGGACCGGACGAGGCGTGCGGCGGCGGGCGTCCAGCCACCACACGACGGGGACCAGGACGGCAGCGCCCATCGCGAACCTGACGGCGTTGAAGGAGAAGGGCCCGATCGACTCGGCCCCGACCCGCTGCGCGACGAAGGCGAACCCCCAGATCGCGGACGCGAGCAACAGCAGCGCATTGGCGCGCAGGTGTCGCGAGGACGCGGGATTCACCTCACGAGGCTATCCCCCCGGCCGCAGGCGGCCCACCACCCGAAGAGCTGCGGACAGGCCCGCCATGGGGACTGTCCCTCCGAAGGCAGGAACTGGCACCCGAGCACAGACCGAGGGACTGTCCCCGGTGTCACTGCTCAACCCCGAAGTGCCAGGTGACCACCGCAGCCGAACACAGCAAGACGGGACGCTTCCCGC